>CAWUOA010000044.1:0-15091 GCA_963923225.1 uncultured Planctomycetaceae bacterium | reverse complement strand
CGATGATCAACCGCGAGGTCTATGGCATGCTCGCCGTGAGCGAGCTCCACATGACGATGCGGGAGATCCGCTACCAGCTGAACCTCTTCCTCCGCACGCACGATCCCCAGCACCTGGACAACGTCACGACCCTCCACGACGAGGCCGACGGACAGCTCGAGCAGGCGGTGGCCCTGATGCGCACCGAGCCGGAGCGGAGCCTCGTGGAGCGTGCCGATGCGGGCTACGGGGAGTTCTTCGCCGCCTACCAGCGGTTTCTCGCCACGCTCCCTCGCATCGTCCCCGGCGAGGACGTGCCCCTCGAGCCCGGCCAGGTGGAGTCGCTCACCGACCTCTCCGACCGCGAGCTGACCGACGCCGTGCTCGCCCCTTTGCGCGACACGATCCGTGCCCATCGCGACGTCCTCGTGCGCACCGACGAGGCGAGCCGGGCGACGGCGCAGCATCTCAAGATCGGCTTCCTCCTCCTCGGACTCTGCGGCGGCCTGGCGGGCCTCCTCATGGGCACCGCGATCGCCCGCACCATCGGCCACTCGATCGTGCAGCTCATCGTCTCGGTGCGGGGCGTGGCGGGAAGGCTCTCCGACGCCGGCGATCCGGTCGTCGTGTCGCACGTCGGAGACCTCTCGGGCCTCGAGACGGTGGTCCGGGGGATGGAGGGATCGATCGCCGGCATCGTCGAGCGGCTCCAGCAGCGCGAGACGGAGCTCCTCCGCAGCGAGCAGCTCGCGCGCGTCGGGCAGCTCGCCGCCGGCATGGCACACGAGCTGCGCAATCCCCTCACGCCGATGAAGATGCTCGTGCAGGCGGCCCTCGAGCGTGACGACGGCGCCGGCCTCCGCGGCCGGTCGCTGGAGGTCGTCAACGACGAGATCGCCCGGCTCGAGTCGTCGATCCAGTCGTTCCTCGACTTCGCCCGGCCGCCGGTGCCGCAGCGCACACCGACCGATCTCCGCGAGATCGTCCGGGCGACCGCGGACCTCGTCTCGGCCCGCGCCGCCACCCAGGGGGTGTCGATCCGGATCGACACCCCGGACACGCCGGCGATCGCCGACGTCGATGGAGGGCAGATCCGTCAGCTGCTCCTCAACCTGCTCCTCAACGCCCTCGACGCCCAGCCCCGGGGCGGCCGCATCGACGCCACCGTCACCGCCGGCGACGGAGGGTGGACGATCTCCGTCCGCGATCACGGGCCCGGCGTGCCGGCGGAGATGCTTCCCTCCGTGTTCGAGCCCTTCGTCACCGACAAGGAGACCGGCACCGGCCTCGGCCTGACGATCTCCTCGAGGATCGCGGCCGCCCACGGCGGGAGCCTCGACGTCCACAACGCCGCCGAAGGCGGGGCCGAGTTCGTCCTCCGCATCCCGGCGGAATCCTGACGCCGACCCCCTTTCGACAGGTCACCCGATGCAGCGACTCCTGGTCGTCGACGACGAGCCGAACATCCAATTCACCATCGCCGAGACGCTCGGTTCGCCCGAACTCGAGGTGGTCGCCGCCGGCACGGCCGGCGCCGGCATCGAACTCGTGCGCCAGCGCCGGCCGGACGCGGTGCTCCTCGACGTCCGCCTCCCCGACATCTCGGGGCTCGAGGCGTTCCTCCAGATCCGCGACATCGACCCGCGGATCCCGGTGGTGATCATGACCGCCTTCACCACCACCGACACCGCGATCGAGGCGATGCGCCGGGGGGCGTTCGAGTACCTCGTCAAGCCGGTCGATCTGGGCCGGCTCCGCGACATCGTCGAACGGGCACTGGCCTCGAGCCGGCTCGCCCGGGTGCCGGCGCTGCTCCCGGAAGAGCGCGCCGACGACGCCGGGGCCGATCGGATCGTCGGCACCTCGCCGGCGATGCAGGAGGTCTACAAGGCGATCGGCCGGGTGGCGCCGCACGACACCACCGTGCTCGTGCTGGGGGAGAGCGGAACGGGGAAGGAGCTCGTGGCCCGGGCGATCTACCACTACGGCCGCCGCCGCCACGCCCCCTTCCTGGCCATCAACTGCGCGGCGCTGCCCGAGACGCTCCTGGAGAGCGAGCTTTTCGGCCACGAGCGGGGCGCGTTCACCGGCGCCGACCAGCGGCGGATCGGAAAGTTCGAACAGTGCAGCGGCGGCACGATCTTCCTCGACGAGATCGGCGACATGACGCCGTCGACGCAGGCCAAGGCCCTGCGGTTGATCCAGGAGCAGTCGTTCGAACGCGTGGGGGGCAACGCCACCGTCACCACCGACGTACGGATCATCGCGGCTACCAACCGCGACCTGGAACGGGACGTGGCCGACGGCCGCTTCCGTGCGGACCTCTTCTACCGCCTCGCCGGCTTCACGATCCGCCTTCCGCCACTCCGCCAGCGGCGCGAGGACATCCCCCTCCTGGCCGAGCACTTCGTCCGCGTCGCCAACCGCGAGTTGGGCCGCGCCGTGACCCGCATCGCACCGGAGTCCATCGAGCGGCTCGCCGCCCACGACTGGCCCGGCAACATCCGGGAGTTCGCCAGCGCCATCCGCTTCGCCACGCTCCACTCGCCCGGCGACGTGCTCACCGCGGACAGCCTCCCGGCGTCGTGCGGCGGCCGCGCCGCCCCCGTCGAAGGGCTTCCGGACCTCGCGGCGCTCACGCGCCACTGGCTCGTCGAGGGGCGCGGCGATCTCTCGAGGACGCTCGCCGCCGAGACCGATCGCGTGATCCTCGGCGAGGTGATGCGGCACTGCGGCGGCAGCCAGGCCCAGGCCGCGGAGCGCCTCGGCATCAGCCGGATGACGCTCCGCTCCAAGCTCCGGGCGCTCGGCTTGGTCGAGGGCTGACGCCTCCGCTCAGGGGAGCTCCGCCGTGACCGCCATCACCACGGGCGCCGTCGGGTCGTTCCCCTTCACGAGGTCGATCCGCTCGATGACGGCGTCCTTCGCCGGACGGATCGCCAGGTAGCGCATCTGTCGGCCGGCGAGATCGAAGGCGAACTCGCTCTCCGGCACGTCGACGCGGCGGATGTAGTCGGCGTAGTGCCGGCCGTTCTTGAGCTCGTGGTCCTCCGTCGTGCCGTCGGCGTAGACGAGCCGCACCACGAGCGACGTCGACTCCTCGCGCGTCGCCGGGAATCCCCATCCCGACACGCCGCCGAGGAGATGGAGCGCCTTCGCCGGGCTGCCGAGCGGCAACGACACCTGCCGGGGCATCTGCGGGGCCACGACCCCCTGGGGCCCGTGGAGCATGACGGCGTTGGGGATCGTGTCCCCCTGCGGGTCGACGAGGACGAAGGGCACGCTTCCCACCATCTTCGGCTTCCAGTCGGGGAACACGAGCCGTTCCACCTCCCCTTCGGGGGCGAAGAACATCCCCTTGGTCGTCACCACCGTGGCCGCCTTGTCGAGCGGCACGGGGAGGTACTTCCCCTTCGCGGTGAGGAACGCCATCAGGTCGGCGAAGCCCTCGGGCTTGATCTGCTTCTCGAAGCCGACCGGCATCAGCGAGTTCGGCGACGGCTGGAACTCGTCGATCTCGTCGCGCTGGATGGCGTGCCGCTTCCCCTCGGCGTCGACGATCTCCACCGCCGTGCGGCTCTCGGCGGCGAGGAGCCCGGTGAGCACGCGGCCGTCGTCGGTGGTCACCGTCCAGGAGCGGTAGTTGCCCTCCACCGAGCGGTTCGGATCGAGGACGTGGATCAGGAGCTCGTGGGCCGGATGGACCGCCATGCCGGTGAGCTCCGGGCCCACCTTGCCGCCTTCACCAGAGTGCGTGTGGCACTTGGCGCACTGCTCCTTGAAAACCGCCTTGCCGCGGGCGGCGTCGCCTCCCGCCTTGACCACGGGAAGGATCTCGTCGATCACTTTCTGGCGGTCGGCGCTCGGCAGGCCGCCCCCCTTGGCGATCACCTTCCGGGCCCGCTCGCGGACGCCGCGGTCGGGGTGCTCCGTGAGCTTGCCGCGCTCCACCAGCGGCACGTCGGCCACCGCCACGCTCCCCTGCTCGAGCCGGTCGACGAGGGCCGCGGCCCATTCGCGATTGGCGAGCACCGCACGCAGCGCGGCGTCACGAACCGCCGGCGTCATCCCCGCGAGCTTGTCGAGGACCCGGCCCGCGGCCTCTTCGGCGGTCGACTTGGTGACCGCGCCCACGATCCCCGCCGAGAGCTTCGGGCCGTTCTTGCCGCCGACGCGGCCGAGCAGCTCGGCGACCAGCTCGCCGTCGGCCGGCCGCAGCGCCACGAGTCTCTCGGCGGCCTCGGCCCGGACCTGCTCGTCGGCGTCGGCCCGGTCGAGATCGGCGAAGAGCGCCTCGCTGATCCGTCCCACGTGTGCGTCGAGGACGCGGCTGCCGGTGTGCTGCACGAGCGATACGAGCTGCCCCTGGGCCGACGCGGGGAGCCGGTCGACGAGCGCAAGAATCGCCTCCTCGGCGGCGGGAGAGAGATCGGCCTTCCGCCCCTTCGGCCAGCCCCGGGCGAGCCCTTCGAGGGCCGCGGTGGCCGCGGCGACGTCGGCCCGAGAGGCCTCGACGAGGATCTCGCTCAGGCTCGCGGCATCACCGCCGCGGGCCACGTGCTCCGCCACGCGGCCGACGAGCTCGAGGAGGCGCGGCGAGGGGGGCTCGCCGACAGCGAGGAACAGCGGCACCGCCGCCGGCACGCCGACCGACGCGGCGCGGGTGCCGCGGAGCAATTCGGGCAGCACCTTCCCTGACTGCACCGCCGACGCGGCCGTGGCGGCATCGGCGAGCACCCGGTCGGCGAGCGTGCGCGGATCGCGGAGCAGGCGGACGACGAGATCGCCGGCGAGCGCCGAGGGGGCGCACTCGGAGATCGCCTCGAGCAGCGCCAAGCGCACCAGCGCCGAGCGGTCGGCGGCGAGCCCGGCCCGATCGGCGGCGGCGAGCGTCGCCTCGTCCCGGGGGAGGACGCGAAGGGCGTTCATCCGCACGCCGGCCGACGGATGCGCGAGGGCCTTGCGGACCGCGTCGATGACGGCGACGTCGGTCTTCCCCTCGAGGAGGCCGAGGTTCGAGAGCGTCCACAGGGCGTGGATCGCGCCGGGGGCCAGGCCGATCTCGTCGACCGAGCGGTCGTTGACGAGCGCCAGAATCGCCGGCGTGACACCCGCGAGGGCCTTCGTTCGCTCCACCCCTTCGCGGCGCGCGAAGCGGTCGACGAGCGTCCGCTGGGCGCGGATCCGCCAGAAGAGGTTCGTGTCGGCGAGCATCGCCACGAGGTCGGCGTCGGAAGCGCCGCCCAAATCGCGGAGCGCCGCGGCCTCGTTCTCGCCATGGACCACCCGCCAAATCCGCCCGTGCGACTTGTCGCGAAGCTCCGTCTCGTAGGCGTTCCCCTTGCCGTTCTCGAAGCCCGCCGGCGTGGGATTGTGCTGGACGATGTAGTTGTACCAGTCGATGACCCACACCTGGCCGTCGGGGCCGACCTCGGCGGCGATCGGCGCGGTCCACTCGTCGTCGCTGGCGAGGAGATCCCAGGCCATCCGCGAGGAGAAGCCGGCGCCGCGCGGCGTGAGCTCGAAGGTGGCCACGATGTGGCCGGTCGGCTCGCAAACGAAGGCGGTCCGGTTCCAGTACTCGCGCGGGTACTGCCGCGCGGTGTAGAGGCGGTGGCCGGCGGCGGCGGTGAACTTGCCGAAGTGGTCGACCTGCCGCACGGGCGCGTCGCTGCCGTCGCTCCGCTTGGCGAGCTCCATCAGCGGGCTGCCGGAGATGCCGCCGAGCGTCGTGGCCGACCAGCCGCGGACGCGCTCGTAGACCCGGTTGGCCAGCGGCATGTGCTCGCTGGGGTTGCCGTTGGCGGTCGAGCCGAAGACCAGCCCCTCCTCGCTGAAGCCGAAGCCCCAGGAGTTGTTGTTGGTGCTGCGGAGGAACTCGAGCTTCGAGCCGTCGGGGAGGAAACGGAAGAAGCCCGCCCCGAAGCGGACGCGCTCCCCGCCGACCTCGCCGTCGAAGCCGGAGTAGCCCACCATGCCGTAGACCCAGCCGTCGAAGCCCCAGGCGAGATTGCTGGGGCCGGAGTGGGTGTCGCCGGTGCCCCAGCCCTTGGAGAGGACGCGGCGCGTGTCGGCGGTGCCGTCGCCGTCGGTGTCGTCGAGCGCGAGGATGAAGGGAGCCGCCGCCACGATCCAGCCGCCGTCGTGGGGGAGGATCGAGGTGGGGATCGAGAGCGAGTCGGCGACGACGTGCCGGGCATCGACGACGCCGTCGCCGTCGGTGTCGTCGAGGCGCACGATCCGGTCGTGGCCTTCGCCGTCGCCGGGAAGGACGAGCTCATTGGGGTAATCGACGCTCTCGGCGACGAACAGCCGGCCGGAGGCGTCGAAGGCCATGGCCAGCGGCTTGGCAGCGATCGTCGGCTCGGCAGCCACCAGATCGACGTGGAAGCCCTCGGGCACCAAGGCGTGCTTGCGAGACTCCTCGGGAGCGAGCGGGGCCTGCATCTCCTGCTTCGGCTCGAGCTGCGCCCCCCACTTCGAGCTCGAGGCGTCGTAGGCGGGCACCTTCGCCGGCACGAACGAGAAGGCCTCGAGGCCCTCCGGCAGCCGGTTCATCTCGGGGTGGTCGACGTACGGCCCGGCGGCGGACGGATCGCGGCCGGCGGCCCAGCGGATGCCGCGCTCGACGAGATTCTGGAATCCGGGATGGCCCCAGGTGCGCTGGTCGTGGCCCCAGGCGGTGTAGAAGACGCGCCCCTTGCCCTCGTTCCGCACCCAGGTCCAGGGCTCGTGGTGGTCCCCCTCGACCCGCTCCTCGAGGACGGTCCGCCCCCGCGGATTGTGGCGGGTGTGGACGTAGGTCTCGTCCCAGCTCGAGAAGCCGCGGAAGTCCTTCATGAGGGGATGGTCGGCGACGAGGATCGACGTGCGGAACTCCCCGGCGTCGTGGCGCTGGAACTGGGCCCCCACCATGTCGACCCAGGCGGGGGAGTTGCGGAAGCAGTAGCTCGCGCAGTGCAGCGGCACGAGACCCTTGCCGCCGCGCACGTACTCGAGCAGCGCCGCCTCGGCCTTCGGGGGGAGCTCGTCGATGTTGGCGTAGACGGCGAGCGCGTCGTATTTGGCGAGCGTGGCCGGGTTCAGGTCGGCGAGGTCCTCCGTCCAGACCAGCTCGATCCCCCGGTCGGCGAGGACCGGCTCGAGTTGTGCGAAGCGCTCGGCGGGGAGATGGTGGCCCCGGTCGCCGAGGAACAGCACGCGGAGCGGCTCGTCGGCGGCCCGGACGGCCCCAGGAACGAGGGCGGAAAGGAGCGCGGAAAGCGCGAGGAAGAGCGTGGCGATCGAGCGGTGCATGGGGGTCCTCCGAATGGCACGCGGCTGCGGGCCGGACCGACCATCATACCCGCTCGGGAAGTCGGCTCCCGCCGTCGGAATCGCGCCGGGGCCAGCCTGATCGGCGGCGGCGCGGAGGGTCCCGACGGGCCGATCGGGTGACCGCCAGACCGACCGACGGCAGCGCGAGGCTCGCCATCCAGACCCAGTAGGGGGGCATGATGAACCCGACGGGGATCGCCGCCAAGCCGCAGAGGAACGCGAGCAGGCCGGTCGCCGCCGCGGTCTTCCGCCGGTCGTCGGCCCAGGCCACGAGGCACCACCAGAGGAGCGGGTTGGCGAGCCAGGGGATCCCGAAGAGGAGGAAACCGGTCATGTCCCGCTCGTTCCCCCAGATTCCCGGACTGATCAGTCCGAAGAGAAACAGCCCGAAGGAGACGACGAACAGACTGATTCCGAGGGAAAAGGATCCGTCGCCCCCCAGGCCGAAGGTCGGAACGACGAAGCTCGCGCAGTAGAGCCCGACCGCCCACCAGATCCAGCGGGCACGGGGCGGATCGACGTCGTCGTACGGATCGATCATGGTTCCGCCCTCCGTTCTTGCAACCGCACCGGGGCGACGGCGATAACCGGAGCGGAACGCGGATTCCAGCCGGCGGGCCCGCCCGGGACGCTCGACCCATGATCCATCTCATCGTCACCGCCGGCCTCGGCAACCGCATGCGGTCCATGGCCTCCGCCATCGCCCTGGGAAGGGACCAGGGAAGGCCGGTGCGGGTCGATTGGTGCATCAACGACGGATGCAACGCCCCGTTCCGGTCGCTGTTCCGCGACATCCCCGGCGTGCGCGTCGACGACGTGCGATTGATTCGTCCGGGTCCCCTCGGCCTCCTCTCCCGGGGTCTGACGGCGGTCCGATTGCGATGCGGCTACTACGATCTCGTCCTCGGCGACGAAGCGATCGTGGCCGGAGTCCGTGAGGGGTCGATCGCCGGGCTCGTCGCCGGCCACCGACGCGTGTTCGTGAACACGTTCCACCGCTTCTGGGGCGCTCCCCCCTTCTACCCCGATTTCATCCTCGCCGACGACGTGCAGCGCATCGTCGATGCCGAGACGCGGCGCATCGGCACCGAGTACGTCGGCGTCCACGTGCGGCGCACCGATCATGTCCGGGCGATCGAGAGCAGCCCGCTGGACGCCTTCGTGACGGCGATGCGGCGCTCGGTGGAGGAGCGTGATTCCACCTTCTTCCTCGCCACCGACGACGGCGGCGTGGAGGAGGCGCTGCGGCGGGAGTTCCCCGGCCGCATCGCCACCTCGGCGCGGACCCGTGCCCGCGACACGCCCGAGGGCATGAGGGACGGATTGGTCGACCTGGCCATGCTTTCACGCTCTCGATCGATCCTCGGCTCGTACTGGAGCTCCTTCAGCCGCACCGCCGCCGAATGGGGCGGCATCGAGGAGATCACGATCGTGTCCCCCGGCCTTTCCTGAGCAGCCGATGAGCACCACCGCCTCCCGTATCCTCGCCGACGCCGTCCTCACGCTCCACGCGGCCTTCGTGGCCTTCGTGGTCCTCGGGCTCCTGTCGATCCTCGTGGGAGGCGCCCTGGGATGGCGGTGGGTCCGCGACCCGCGCTTCCGGGCGGCCCATCTCGCGGCGATCGCTCTGGTGGTCGCCGAGTCCTGGGCCGGCGTCACCTGTCCGCTGACCTCGCTCGAGGACTCCCTCCGCGAGTCGGCCGGCGAAGCCACCTACTCCGGCGCCTTCGTCGCTCATTGGCTCGGCCGCCTCCTCTATTGGCAAGCGCCCCCCTGGGCGTTCACGCTCGCCTACACCCTCTTCGGCTCCGCGGTCGCGGCGGGATGGTGGCTCGTGCCCCCCCATCGGCGTCCGCGCCGAGGAAGCGCCGCGGACGCGGGTCCGGAGTCCGTCGCCTGAAACGACACGGCCCGCCCGGCGCGGACGCCGGACGGGCCGTGAAGAGGAATTGAAAACGCGCGGGGCGTCAGCCGCTCAGGCTCCACTCGGGGAGCTTCTTGATCACGCCGCCGGCCATCGCCGACTCGTGGGCCAGGAGCCCCGTGCAGGTCCAGTTCGCGCTCTGCCGGGCGTTGGGATAGGGGTCGCGGCCCTCGACGAGCGCCGAGACGAACTCGTGCACCAGGTGCGGATGGCTGCCGCCGTGGCCGCCCCCCTGCGTGAAGGAGAGGTGCTGGTGCTCGTCGGCGTCGTACACGCCGCCGGTGGTGAAGCGCCGGATCGGCTCCGGGAGCCGGCTGGCGTAGTCGGGCACCGGGACACGCTTCGGGATCTCCGGCTCCGGCACCTTGGCGGTGTGGATCACCGGCTCCTCCCCCTCGACGAGCTGCCACTCGAAGCTCTTCTTCGAGCCGTAGACGTCGAAGCTCTCCCGGTACTGCCGGGCGGTGTCGAACAGCGAGCGGATGATGCGGGCCACGACGTCGCTCTTGGCGAGCTTCACGTGAGCGCTTTCGATGGCGAACGGAGAGCCGTAGCGCGAGACGAGCTCGTCACGGATCCGTCCCGAGCCGAAGCAGCTCACCTCCTCCGCGTCCTTCCGCTCGAGCGCGAGACACGGCCCGACGCAGTGCGTCGCGTAGTGCATCGGCGGGAGGCCGGGCCAGTAATCGGGCCAGCCGTCCATGTCCTGCTGGTGGCTGGCCTGGAGGAATTGGATCTTCCCCAGTTCGCCCCGGTCGGCCATCTCCTTGATGAAGAGGAACTCGCGGGCGTACACGACCGTCTCGGCCATCATGTACTTGAGCTTCGTCTTCTCCGTGAGCTCCACGATCTTCCGGCAATCCTCCACGCTCGTGGCCATGGGCACGGTGCACATCACGTGCTTGCCCGCCTCGAGGGCCGCGATCGACATCGGGGCGTGGTCGGGGATGGGGGAGTTGATGTGGACGAAGTCGACGTCCTTGTCCTTGAGGACGTCGGCGTAGGAGGTGTAGCGCCGCTCGACGCCGTACTGCTCGCCGATCTGGTCGAGCTTCTCCTTCGACCGCTGGCAGATCGCCACGATCTCGGCGTGCGGATGGCGCTGGTGGATGGGGATGAACTCCGCCCCGAACCCGAGCCCCACCACCGCCACGCGGACCTTGCGGCCGTCCCCCTTGCTCGCGCTTGCTGCCATGCCTCGCCTCCCGGGAATGTGTGCGCACGGGGCCGACGGACCGATCGGCCGGCTGAACCCCTCCAGAGTCGCTGATTGTCGCGGCCGGCGGCGGGGAATCAATGCTCGGCGGCCGGGGCCGGGGGTACTCGGCCGGGGGCCCGGCTCCGGAGCGGCTCACCCGACGCCCTCCGCCGTGCCGGCAAGCCGTCCGCGGGGTCATGCCTGCACGAGGCCGGGCCGGCCGTTCGTCACCACGAAGCGCGCCGCCGTCGACACCCGGCCGCCGGGGCGATCGACGAAGTCGACGACCCGATAGGAGGTCTCGAAGCGGTCGGGACCCAGCTCGCACACCACGTAGCCGCGCTGGCCGTTGTGAAACCTCACCGACTCGTTCTCGGCCACGATCACGGCGTGGTTGGCCGGCTCCGCCTTGCCGTTGCCCCCCGACGAGATCGACGTGCCCACGAACTCGGCCGCCGCCACCTTCGGCCGCCCGCTCCCGTCGTCGATCATGAGGTCGTTGGCCCAGTGGCTGTGGATGTCGCCGGTGAGAACCAGAGGATTGGCCTCGGGCCGCTCGGAAAGCGCGCGGAGCAGGCGGCGCCGCTGGACCTCGTAGCCCGCCCACTGGTCCATCGAGCAGGTGACCTCGTTCCCCGGCGCGCGATCGATGCGGGCCATCATTACCTGCTGGGCAAGCACGTTCCACCGCGCCTTCGAGGCGGAAAAGCCGTCGAGCAACCAGCGCTCCTGCTCGACACCCGTGAGGGTGGCCGATGGATCCATCACCGCCTCGCACGGGGCCTTGACGCCGTCGCCACAGGGCTGGTCGGTGCGGAACTGCCGCGTGTCGAGCACGAAAAACTCGGCAAGACCGCCGTGTGAGATCCGGCGATGGACCCGCATTGACGGGCCCTGCGGCAGGCTCGAGCGACGCAGCGGCATGTGTTCGTAGTAGGCCTGGTAGGCGGCGGCTCGCTGGGCGAGGAACGCCTCTCTTGCCATTCCCGACTTCGCCGGAATGTCGTCGGCGTAGTTGTTCTCGAACTCGTGGTCGTCCCAGGTCACGATCCACGGGCAGTGAGCGTGGGCGGCCTGGAGGAGTTTGTCGGTCTTGTAAAGGGCGTGGCGCTCGCGGTACGAGTCGAGCGAGGCGAGCTTTCCGCCGACGTGCTGCCGGACGGCGTCCGCCTTCGGGGCACCTTCGTAGATGTAGTCGCCGAGGTGGAGGATCACCTCCGGGTCGTCCGCCACCATGCCTTCGTAGGCGGTGTAGAAGCCCTGCTCGAAGTGCTGGCAGGAGGCGAAGGCGAAGCGCAGACGCGCGACGACGTCCCCGGGCGCCGGTGCCGTCCGCGCCCGGCCTGTCGGGCTGGTCGCGTCACCCGCGTGGAAGCGGTACCAGTAGTCGCGCGCGGGGGTGAGCCCCTCCGTCTCGACGTGCACCGAGTGGGCCCAATCGGGGGTCGCGACGGTGGCACCCTTGCGGACGACCCGGGTGAAGGCGTCGTCCTCCGACACCTCGAAGACCACCTCGACCGGCTCTGCCGGCATCCCGCCCCCGAGGAGCGGCGCCGGGGCCAGCCTGGTCCAGATCACGAAACCATCCGCGGTCGGATCGCCCGACGCGACGCCGAGCGAGAAGGGGTCGGCGGCGAACACCGGGCGCCGAAGCGTCCTCCCGTCGGCCCGCGACGCCCAGGCGGCGGCCGCCGCCAGTGAGAGCGTGCTGCGCAAGAACCCGCGGCGGTGGAACGATCTGGCGAAGGGTCCGGCTGGGTGCATGGTGCGGGTCCGGGATCGAAGGGAATTGCCGTCCACCGTCTCGCTCGCGGGGGTCAGTTCCGCCCCGGGATGCCGGGCAGTTGCTCGGGAAGGGTCGTGCGGGGCGGAATCCGGATCTCAGGCACGACGTTCTGCCCCTCGACGACGGTGAGCGAGAGCTGGCTGTGCGCCGCGTCGTACCAGCCGAGGAGCTTGTCCTCACGGCTCTCCTCGTCGGCCGAGCCGTCCTCGTTCGTCTTCGCCACCATCCAGTTGAGGACGATCTGGTACCGGCCTGCACAGGCCCCGTCCCCGGGGAGGACGGTGCCGATCGTGAACGCACCGTCCGGTCCGGTGACCGCGGTCGGATTGGCAGGGATCGCCGGCGGCATCGGGGCATCGATCGGGATCAGGCCGACGAGCACCCCCTCGGCCGGTTTGCCGTCGTGGAGGACGACCCCCGTCACCGGATGGGGGGTGAGATTCCACTTCGGGCCTTCCTGCTTGGAGCAGCCCGAGACGACTCCAGTACATGCGGCAAGCAGCGCGACGACGAAGGCACGACGGAAGACGGGCATGGGCTGGTTCATGGGCGTCACTCCCCCCCGGGGGCGAGGTCGCCGCCGGCGTAGGTGATGAGCTTCACGAATACGCGGATGTCCTGGTCGGCGCTGATGAATCGCACCGAACCGTCGGCGAAGACGTGGTTGGCCGCTCCGGCGTGGAACGAATAGACCTCGTTGTTGTTGGTGCAGTTGGTGTGGCAGGGGCCGTTCACGGTGAGGCCGTCGGCGGTGTAGCCGTGGGTGATGTACTCGTTGTCGGGATCGGCCCAGCCGCCGTCGGTCTGCCCCATGAGCGTGGTCATCTTCTTGGCGCGCCAGGCGTTCGGCCGGCCCGCATCCTCCGAGATCAGGAGTGTGCTCGAGGTGCCGTCGGTGATCTCCGACACCGTCCGCAGCACGTTCACGTCCATGATGCCGTTGCGGTTGGGGCTCGAATCGACGAGCCCCTTCGTCTCGAGGACCGTGTCGTATCCGTTGTCGGGCCCGTAGTCGCCCGGGCCGGTCCGAATGCTCGTGCCGCTGACCGTCTTCGTGGTCAGTCCACCCGCGTCGCGTGGCGGCGAGGTGGGGCAGACGAACGCCGGAATCACCGCCTCGCGAACCTCCGTGTTGCCGGCGGCCGACCAGTCGATGCCGAGGTTGTACTTCGAGTACAGATTCGACTCTTCCAGGTAGGGAAGGATGAACACGCCCCAGGAGTGACGCAGCCCCTTCACCGACACGCCGAGCCGCTTGCAGAGCTCGAGCTGCTGGGCGCTGGTGGTGGTGGTGTTGGCGGCGGCGGGCGGGAAGAACCGGCGGGCCGAGGCGTAGTTGTGCAGCGCCACGCCGACCTGCTTGAGGTTGTTGGTGCATTGCGAACGCCGGGCCGCTTCGCGCGCCGCCTGCACGGCCGGGAGGAGGAGCCCGACGAGCGTGCCGATGATGGCGATGACGACGAGGAGCTCCACGAGCGTAAAGGCCCGCGGCTCACGCGGAGTGCGATGGGAAGTCATGGGTTGTTCTCCGGAGAAGGGTGGTGCGGAAACGCCGGCGGAGCGCATCACTCGACGGTGACGGAGTTGCCGTCGCCAATGAGAGTCAGGTTCAGCCAGGTGGCGGCATCGATCTCGTAGGCGACCGGCCGCACGCTGCCGTCGGACCAGACCATGAGCACGAGGTTCGGATGCTGGCCGCCGAAGCGTTCCGACCAGAACGTCGCCGAACGGGCGTCGGGGTGCTGGCTGTCGGGTTGGGGAAGGACGTTACCGAAGCGGGAGTGGTCCTGGTCCCAGCCGGAGTTGTTCCAGGCCTCGTTGTCGCCGCCTGCCGAGCCCTGCACGCTCGAGTGGAGCTGCTTCTCGCCGACGAGGACGGTGTTCGTCAGGCCGTCGGTGAAGTCCTTGAGGAGCCGGGGCGCCCGCGGCGGCGTGGTGATCGGCAACGACGTGCCGGGGGCCGTCCACTGGCGCGGCGACGGACCCTCGTCGCCGTTGTTGGCGAAGGCCCGGCCGCCGTTGACGGCGTAGTCGCTCCGCGCGGTGAGCGTCGTGCTGCCGTAGGCCCGGGCCACGCGCCGCGACGGGCAGTAGAAGGTGCGGATCGGCGTCGCCGCCACCACGGCGTTGTTGGTCGTGTCCTCGGGAAGGTTCGCGAGGTTCCCTTCCTCGATGAAGGGGAGGATCTGCCACATCCAGGTCCAGCCGGTCCGCACCGTGGCGTTGCAGCAGCTCTGATTGGGGCCGTCGGAGCCGGCGTAGGGGAAGCGCTTCTTCGCGTCGTTGTGCAGTTGGAACGCGAGCCCGACCTGCTTGAGGTTGTTCGAGCAGGAGGAACGGTTCGCGGCCTCGCGCGCCGTCTGGACGGCGGGGAGCAGGAGGCCGACGAGCGTGCCGATGATGGCGATGACGACGAGGAGTTCCACGAGCGTGAAGGCCCGCGGCGAACGCCGAGGCGAGGTGCGCGACATGGGAAGTGATTCCGGGGAGTGATGGAGTGGAATCGGGGGGAGGCAGGATCAACCTCGGGGAGAGTACGACTCCCGAATCAGTGGAACGTGAGCCGACGATGAGACTTCGATGAGCGGTTCTTGGGGCATCTTCACTTTTCGGAGTCGTCGCGGCGGTAACCGAAATCGAGCGAGCGTGGCGCGGTCATCGCGAGATTTCGATGAGCCGGCGTCGCGCACACATTCGCCTCATCGTGGCGTGATGGACTCGCTCGAGTTGCCCGCCTTCCGACTCACGAAGAGGAACGACGCGATGCGTCCGCCCGTCTGCGAAAAACCCGTCACCCTGCTGCTCGACAACGACACGATCCAAGCGGTCCTCCGCTTCGTCTCCGACGACCACCGCTACGAATCGATCGGGATGCGCGGCGCCGTGG
>CAWUOA010000043.1:0-15183 GCA_963923225.1 uncultured Planctomycetaceae bacterium | reverse complement strand
CGATCAACCCGTCCCCTCCCCTTCGGACGGGTGGTCACAGTGTACCGTGCCCGGGCCCCGCCCGCGAACGGCCCCCTCCTCGGTGGGCCAGGCGTGCCGATCGAGCCATTCGGTGGAAACGAAGCGGAGCAGCAGCGCGCGGAGCGTGCGACGGGCGTCGCGTTGCCAGACGCCGGCGCCGGGAGCGTCGGACGGTGTCATGCCTGCCAGACGGAGGCGACAGGGCCAGCCACGCTGCACGGCCACCTGGTCGAACCGCTCGGCGACGCGCAGCGCCCACGCCGCGCCGAGCGTGTCGCGGAGGCCGAACCATGCCGGCTCGATCCCCGCAGCGAACGACGTCGGGGCCCCGTCGAGGCGCGGACCGCCCCGCCGCCCCGCCAGCAGCGCCCCCCACGCGCCGAGCGCGGCGAGCGACGCTCCCGCGCAGTCGAGGACCGCCGCCCGCGTCGCGGCCGCGGACGCGGTGGGGGGGAACGCCGCCTCGACTTCCACCAGCGGCAGGAACCCCCGGGCGAGGAGGAGCCACCCGGCGGCGGCGAGCGTCGCGGCGGGAAGGCGCGAGGTGCCGCACGCGTTCATCCACCCCACCAGAAGGAGCACGACGAGAAAGCCCCTCGCGAGGGTGTGAACGTCCGGCACGCTTCCGGGACGTGTCAGCGCGAGGGCGATCGCGGGCAGCACCAGGATCATTCCCAGCGCCGCGACGATCGCCTGCCACACCCCGTGCTGGGGACGTTTCGCGCCCAACAGTGCCATCTCAGGGGATACCGCCAGCGCCACGGCCACCAGCCGCATCACCGCCGCTCCGGGGGGCTGCGTCACGACGCCGACCGCCCTGGACCAGGAATCGAGCGCGAGCCAGAGGGCGGCGGCGATTCCCCACAGAGCCGAGGGCAGGGCCGTGGTGCCGCGGGCACCGGCGGCTCGGACGACCGCCGCCACCGTGGCGAGCAGGGCCGCCGCGCAGCATGCCCCCCACCACGTCTCGGACACGACTTCGGGCATCGATTCCACCGGCATGACCGGAAGCCTACCCGCCGGCGGGAAAAGTCCGCAGAGGGGAGCCATTCCACCGAGCGATGAGCGGTGCCGGCCGTCAAGGACGCTCCAGACGGCACGACCCTCACCGACCGGTGGGATGGGAACGATGGCAACGGAAGAAACGGAGGTGACGGTCGTTCCTCGCGAGCCGGGCGTGACGCGGAAACGGCCAGTCCGGTGCGGGCGGCGGCCGAAACGACCTGCGGGGAACGATGCCACGTCGGGGGTCGGAGCGACCACCGCGATCGATCCCGTGACCTCTCCGCAGGAACGGCACGGAGGCCGATCATGCCGCGAGTCCCCGCCAGTCGTCTCGCCGTCGCCGGCTTGCTCTCGCTCTTCGCAGCGCTGCCCGCAGGCGCGATCGAGATGTTCACCTACTTCGGCGACGGGAGCCGCATCGGGCTGCCGAGTCTGGAAGTGCCGGTGCAGGCCTATCCTGGAATCCCGCTGCGCAGCGACCGCATCAGGGCCCGCTCCAGGGCCCAGCAGCCGCGCCGCCAGATGCCTCCACAGGCCTCGGGCACCGCGGCGGGCGGGGTGGTGGCGCCACGGCCCGCTCCCGGCCGCGACGGGGGGCCTGGAATCCCCGGCGGCGGCATCACGATCCGACCGATGCCACGCCAGGAGGGGTTCGGCGGGGCGAATGGCCCCTCCTCGCCCCCCGCCGACGTCATGCCGCAGATCCGGGAATCGCAGCCGCGATTCCCCCAGCCGATCGCTCCGCAGGCCCGCGGCTCGGTCGCTCGGCCCGAGCCGGTCGCGCCGCCGCGAGAGGCCCCCCTGCCCGGCTTCTCGCAGCCGGTGTTCCCCTCGGGCCGCTGACGCGGACCTTCGGACCCGGGGGGATCACTTCTCTTCGGCGGGCGCCACGCCATCACGGAGCGTGCCGAGCAATTCCTCCGCAGCGCCGCGATTGGCGAACATCGCCTCGTTGGCAGTCACTTGCTCGAGCAATCGCTTCGCCTCGTCCTTCTCGCCTTTGTCGACGAGGATCCGGGCGATGTAGTAGGCACTGTCGGCGTTGAGAGCGTTGTTCTGGGCCACCTGCGCCAGGATCTTCTCGGCATCTGCCATCCGGCCCAGCTTGTAGTACACCCAGGCCACCGTGCAGGCGGCCGGGATCTGCAACTGGGCATTGTCCTTGACCATGGCGTAATTGGTCTCCGCAATTTCGAGCGCACGCTGCACGTCGTCCTTGTCGGAGGACTCCGCGAGGACCAGCGCCAGCGAATCGGAGGCAGGATAGTTGCGCGGCGACTGGGCATGGGCTTCCTCGAAGAACCGGGTCGCCGTGGCGAAATCGCGGCTGACACGCGCGATCGTCCCGCCCACGAGACGGGCTTCGAGATTCTTGGGATCGAGTTCCAAGGCGACGTCAGCGTTCTCACGGGCGGCGGCCACGTCACCGTGGACGAGGAACCAGTTCGCCGCGCCGATGCGCACACCGACGTCGTCGCCAGCCGACTTCACGGCCGCCACGACCAATTCCCGTGCCTTCTCGGGCTGCTTTTCCTGGTCGAAGAGCGACGCCAAGAGCATCTCCGGCTGGCGGATGGCCGGGTCGAGTTTGCGCGCCTCCCGGAAGGCGGCGAGGGACTCGTCCGCCCGGTCGAGATGAAAGAGCGTGTTCGCCAAACGCTGCCGTGCGCCGGCGCTGTCGGGGTCGATCTCCACCCACTTCTCGATCTGCGCGAGCGCCGCATCCCATTCCCCGCGGGCCTCGCAGACCGCGGCGGTACCGGCCGCGCAGCGGATCTGGAAATCACGCTTCCGTTTCGCGTTGGCGTCGAACTTCTCCGTGAGTTGCGTCGCCCGTTCGAAGAGCAGCGCCGCTTCGGTGATGCGGCGATCCTGGAAATCGAGATCCGCCAGAACCAGATAGGCCTCGGGGTCTTCTGGAAACGTCGCCACGGTGACGTCGAGGTCGCGCCGGGCGGCGGGCACCTGATTGGCGGCGAGCCAGAGGCTGGCCATCATCACGCCCGGCGGGGGAACCTTCGGGTCTTCGGAATGAACCCGCTCGAGGACGTTCCTCGCGCCATCGATGTCCCGATCGCGGAACCGGGTGATGGCATTGTTCACCTCGGCGGTGTGCGTGTCGTCGGTGACGGCCCGGCCGATGATCGTCTGGACGGTCACCTGGGCCGGTGCTTCGCCCGCGAAGAGCATGACGATCGATCCGATCGTGGCGATCAGGCGGCCGCCGCCGAGACGGGAGCGATTCGACGGTGTACGGAAGGCGACGTCAGACCGGAACATGGGAACGAATCCTCGGGGCGGAACGAGCGAACCGGAACGAACTTCTGCTACTTTAGCCGAGGATCCGGTGGCATGCCACTGCCGGAAGGACCGCCGAGCCCCCCGTCAGGATCGTTTTTCCGCCATGCTGCTCGGAGCCGTCTTCGAACGCGAAGTCGCTTTCGCCCCCCGGGCCCGCGGCCTCTACGTGGCCCGGGCCGTCTACGCGGTTTCCCTCCTGGCGATCATCGCCACCTGCTGGCTGGTCGTCACGGGCACACAGTCGGTGGTGAGCGCCGGCGACACCGCCCGGTTCGGCGCCACGCTGATGCGGACCCTCGCTCCGCTCCAACTCACGCTCGCGATGCTCGCGGCGGCGCTCACCGGGGTGGTCGCCGTGAGCACCGAGAAGGACCGCCGCACGCTCGAATTGCTCCTCGTCAGCCGCCTCACCGACCGCGAGCTGGTTCTCGGGAAGCTGGCCGCGAGCCTGGTGCGTGTCCTCCTCATTCTCCTGGCGGCCGTGCCGATGTTCGCCATCGCCGCCCTCTTCGGCGGCGTGACACCGGCCCAGGTGGCGCGGATGTTCCTCGTCACCGTCGCCGCGGCGTTGGCGGCCGCGAGCATCGCCACCACCGTGGCCTTCTGGAAGGACACCACCTTCCAGGCGCTGGCGATCACGCTGTTCGCCCTCGCGGCCTGGCTCGCCGTGGGGGAGACGGTCGCCGGATGGCGAGGAGCCGCCGCCGCGGCCTCGGTGTCGCCGGCCCGCGCGGTGTTCGCCGCGCTCGCCCCGACCGGATCGACCGCGATCCCCCGGTTTCTCGGCACGTGCGCGGTCCTCGTCGTGGTCGCCAACGCCGTGGCCATCCTCAGGGTGCGGGCGTGGAACGTGGCACGCGAGGCGCGGTCCCGTCCCTCTTCCGCCAAGGCCGGTGCCGGCGCGGCAAGGCGTCCGGCCCGCGTCGTGTGGGACAACCCTATCCTCTGGAGGGAGACCTGCACCCGGGCCTACGGAAGGATGATCGTGGTCGTGCGGCTGGCGTGGCTGCTCCTCTTCGCGGGCGCCGTGGCGGCGATCTACCGCGAAGCCGCGAATCCCCGCCCCGACAAGCTCGCCGTGGCGGTGGCGGTGATCCCGATGGTCCTCGCGAGCTTGGTGGCGGTGACGGCGCTGGCCGTGACGAGCATCACCACCGAACGCGACCGCGGCTCGCTCGACCTGCTCCTGGTGAGCGATCTGGAGCCGGGGGAGTTCGTGTGGGGAAAGCTCCTCGGCGTGCTCGCCGTGGCGCGGGAGATCGTCCTCCTCCCGCTGCTGGCCTGTGGGGCACTGGCGTTCGCGGGCATCGCCACCGTCGAGGAGGCCGTCTGCCTCGCGGCGGGCCTGGCGGTGCTCCTGTTCTTCGCCGCGGTGCTCGGCTTCCACGTGGGCCTGTCGTACGACTCGTCGCGCCGCGCCATCGCCGTGGCGCTGGGGACGGTGACCTTCTTGTTCGTCGGCGTCGCGACCGCGATGCGGATCATGATCGCGTTCGGATCGAGCTTCGAATTGCAGTTGGCCCCGTTCCTCGCGGTGATCGTCGGGGGCGCGATCGGGCTCTACGCGGCGCTGTCGGCGCGGAACCCCTCGCCGGCGATCGGCTGGGCCTCGGCGCTGCTCCCGGCGCTGACGTTCGTGGCGATCACCTCGTTCCTCCAAGGGAACATTCTCCAGGTGCTCCTGGTGGCGCTGGCGGCCTACGGCTTCGCCACCGTCGCGCTGCTGGTCCCGGCGATCGGCGCCTTCGATCTCCTCACCGGTCGGACGACGTCCGCCGACTGAGGGCCGGAGGCAGTCTGGCGGAGGCTAGCGCGCCTGGCCGCCCACGGCGCCGGCGATCACCTCCTCGGATCTCCCCGACGGCGCCGCATCGAGCGCCGCCAAACGGGCCGCGGTGTCGGCAGGCGCGCCGCCACGGACAAGCGCGTCGCGGTAGCTGTCCCGGGCGTCGTCGGTGCGGCCGAGCGCCTCCTGGGCCATCCCCTCGAGCGCCCGCACCAGCCCCGGGGCAGGCTGCGGCGCGTAGGCGTCGGTGAGGGTGGCGAGCGTCGACAGGGCCCGCTGCGGACGCCCCAGCCGGCGGTAGGCTTCGGCCGTGTCGAGAAGCAAGCCCCGGTCGAGCGGCGCGATCGACAGGCCGCGGTGGAAGTCGGCGAGGGCCTGCTCGGTCTGGCCGCGGGCTGCGGCGACCTGGCCGTGCAGGTGCCAGGCCTCGGCCGCCTGCGGCGCGGCGCGGAGCGCCGTCGCCGAGAGGCGATCGGCATCGTCGAGGAGCCCCAGTTCGAGCGTCATCCGTCCGCCGGCGAGACACAGGCCCACGTCCTCCGGCGCCAGACGGAGGGCTTCGTTGATCTGGCTGACCGCGGCCATGCGCTCGCCACGCTGCCAGAGCACGGTGGCGTAATGCCGGCGCGCGTCGACGTCGGTCGGGCAGCGCTTCACCGCCTGGGAAAGGAGCGACTCGGCTCCCGCGAGATCCTGCTGACCGGCGGCCGAAAGCCCCTCGTTCGAAAGCCTCCGCGCCTCCGCGAGCTGTTGCGGGGCCGGGGCATGGCGGTGGACGAGGCGGCAGCCGACGCAGGCCGGGGAGAACATCAGCAACGCCGCGGCGCACGGCGTCGCCCGCCACCGCCGCCCTGGGCGTGGCGACGTCGCGACGTGGGGCGGAAAGAGGGGCCGCATGGCGGGGGGACTCTACGGGCCGCGCACCGTCGCCGGCAATCCGAATCGGCGCTCGAGCCTTCCGGGGTTCCCATGGGGCCGCCGGTGCCGATCCGGCACTGGCGACGGGGCAAGCTGGGGCGTTCGGCGCGGTGCCGATTCCCCGGCCGGACGGCGCTCGCCCCTCCGGCCGACTAAGCTGCAGAGTCCCGCGCGATTCCCGGAGTGACGGTCACGCCCGTGCCCCCTGTCCCCCCATCTCCCCGATCCTCGGCGCCGACGAAGCCGGCCCGAGACGATTTCCACGACTATCCGTGGTGGGCGCCGCGATTCTGGCACGGGATGCCGATGGGGATCTGGCTGCCCCTTTTCGCCGAGGCCGGCTTCCGCGCGTCGCCATCGCGGTGGGGCCTCGTCGCCACGATCAGCGCCGCGTCGGTGTTCAATTCGGCGATGGAAGCCGCCACGACGCTGGCGTACGGCCGGCGCCTGGCCGATCCGCCGCCGACACCGCCGCCGCTGTTCATCGTCGGCCACTGGCGGAGCGGCACCACGCTCCTCCACGAGCTCCTCATGCTCGATTCCCGGTTCTGCTGCCCGACCACGCTGCAGTGCTTCGCCCCCGGCCACTTCCTCCTCACCGAGCGCTTCCTCTCCGTGGCCATCGGATGGATGATGCCGAAGCAGCGGCCGATGGACAACGTGGCGGCGGGCCTCGACCGTCCGCAGGAGGACGAGTTCGCCCTCGTCAACCTCGGCGCTCCTTCCCCGTATCGACGGATGGCGTTCCCGCGGACCTCCGACCGGCTGCCGGTGGCGCTCGACGTCAGCAAGCTCCCGGCCGGCGAGCTCGAGCGCTGGAAGGCCACGGTCCGGCGCTTCATGCACTCCCTCGCGGTGCGCGATCCGCGGCGGCCCGTCCTCAAGAGTCCTCCGCACACCGCGCGGATGGCCGTCCTCCGCGGGCTGTTCCCCGGCGCGCGGTTCCTCCACATCGTGCGCGATCCGTTCGTGGTCTTTCCGTCGACGGTGCGCCTGTGGCGGTCGATGAACGCGACCCAGGCTCTGCAGGTCGATCCCGGTGACGATCTCGACCGCTACGTCTTCGAGGCCTTCGACGAGATGTACGCCGCGTTCGATCGCGACCGGGAGCAACTCGGCCCCGGCGAACTGCACGAGGTGCGGTACGAGGATCTCGTCGCCGACCCGGAGGGACGGCTCGCCGAAGCGTACGGGGCCCTCGGCCTCGGCGACTTCGAGTCGGTCCGCGCCGCGGTCCGGGCCACCGTGCGCTCCGACTACCGCACCAACACCTACCGCCCCGATCCCGCCGTGGTGGCGGAGGTCGCCAGACGCTGGAAGCCGTTCCTCGACCGTTACGGCTACGCCCCGCCGGCTGCCACCTGACCGACCGCCGCCGACGCCTCCGCCGCGGCCGACGAGGACCGCCAGTGACGCCGACCGGCCGCGGGCCCCTGGTCGCGGGCCTCTTCGCGCATCTCCTCGGGCGTCATGCGGATGCGGCGTTCCGCGTCGCGGCGCAGGAGGAGGAAGCGGGCCACCCCCACCGCCGCGACCGTCGCGAGCGTGGGAAGGAGGAGGGCGAAGGCCTGCGGCACCACCGTCGACCCATGGGCCACGAGCGTCGCGCCGGGCGCTCCCTCGGGCAGCGTGGCGACGGATCCCGCGACGACGTCGGAGAGCCTCGCGGCCGACCGGGCCGCCACCGCCACCGGCGCGCCGAGCCACAAGACGCCGGCGAGACAGCGGCGGAGCGTCGCCGCGGAAAGGATGCGGCGCACCCCGGAGAGCACCGCCACCCGCCGCAGGTCGGGCAGGGCGCGCCCGGCCGAGAACTCGGCCCCGTCGACGAGGACACGCACCCCGATCGCCGCCGCGGCCGCCGCGATGACGAGGGCCAGGGTCGGCAGGAACACCGGGAGGAACGACCAGCCGTCGAGGCGCGTGCCGGGAGCGCCGGCGGCACGCACGACCGAGACCGCCGCCGCGGCGGTACTCCGCCACCAGGCGGGGAAGAAGAGGACGGTCACCGCGACCGAAGCCCCCCACGCCGGCAGCGCCGCCGGCGGAATCATCCCTTCGCGCCGGGCCAGGCGCCGGCGTCGGGGCGTCGCGGGGATCGTGCGGTCTTCGGCGTCGCTCATCGCACGCCCCCTCCCCTTCCACTCCGGACCGGCGTGGCTGGAACGGCATCGACATGGCGTTCGAGTGTGGGCAGGAGGCGCGGCCCCGCGGCCATGGTCCAGGCCGGCGCCCCGTGGAGGACCAGGGCCAGGAGGACCAGGGCCGTGGCGGCGTGGAGCAGCCCTGGGCCGGGCTCGCACCCCCCGACGCGAAGGACGAGGGCCGCGACGAGTTGAAAGACGAGCAGCCCCACGAGCACCGGCAGCGCCAGCGACACGGCGAGCGCCAGGGCGGTCGCGGTACCCTGGACGGCGACGGGGACGAACCCGGACGGATCGTGCACCGTCCCCACGGGGACCGTCCGCACGCCGTCGACGAGCGCCGCCACGGTTCCCTCGAGGCCACCCGCGGCGAGGAACGCGGCCAGCGCCACCACCCGCGCCAGACGCGGCACGCCGGCCGAGACCCCGGCGGATTCCTCCTCCATGCCGTCGGTCCAGGAGAGCCCCGAGGCGCCGCCGAGGATCTCGCCGGCCCAGGCGACCGCCCCCACCAGCGCCGCGACGGCCAGGCCGAGCGCCATGCCGATGCACGCCTCGGCGGCCACCATGACGAGCAACGCGCCCCAGGTCGGCGTGGGAGCACGGCCCGACGTGACGGCGAGCGCCGCGGGAAGTGCGGCCCCGGCCAGGAGCACCGTCACCGCCAGCCGCGCCCTCGGCCCGACCCCGGGCAGGAGCGACGGTGCGGCGGTCTCCACCGCCGCACCCATGCGGGCGAGGAGCCCCGCCGACACCAGCGACCATGCCGCGGTCTGCGGGGAGAGCCACGTGGAGAGGAACGACGGAAGGATGGCTTCCACGGCGGTCAGGGCCCTCCGGAGGCCGCCGCGCGGAGGAGATCCGCCATCCGCTCGAGCATCCAGGGGAGGGTCGCCAGGATCACGAGCCCCACGACGGCCAGACGCGGGAGGAGCCCGACCGCGGTCTCCTGGATCCCCGTCGCGGCCTGGAGGAGCCCCGTCACCGCGCCCACCGCGAACGCGGCCACCAGCGCCGGCGCGCCGACGATCATCGCCGCGACCAATGCCTGGCGGAGCGATTCGACCAGCGTGGTGTCGGGCATGGAAACCTCCCGGCCAACGGGCGCGCACGTCAGCCGGCGACGCGCATCCCGTCGAGGAGCGACTGGACGACGAGCGACCATCCGTCGGCCATCACGAACACGACGAGTTTGAGCGGCAGTGACACGCTCGCGGGCGCCACGGTGCCCAGGCCGGTCGCCGCCAGGAGCACCGCCACGAGCAGGTCGAGGACCAGGAACGGGACGAGGAAGCGGACGCCGATGGCGAACGCGGTCTCCAGTTCGCTGACGAGGAACGCGGGGAGGAGCGTCTCGAGGGGCACTTCGTCGTAGCTGCGCACGTCGCGCGGGGCGGAGGGATGGCGGGAGAGGAAGAGGAGCATGGTGCTCCGGTTGCCCGCGCGTTCGATCTGGCCGGCCATCCAGCGCCGCACGGGCACCGAGCCTCGCTGGAAGGCGGTCGAGGCGTCGATCCTCCCCTCCTGCAGCGGCCGCACCCCCTCCTCGTAGGCCGCGGTCCACACCGGCCACATCACCAGCAGCGACAGAAACAGCGCCAACGACGTGACGATCTGGTTCGAGGGGAGGCCCTGCGCGCCGATGCCCTGGCGGACGAGCGAGAGCACGACCGACATCCTCACGAACGACGTCGTCATGAGGAGGATGGCGGGGGCGACGCTGGCGACGCCGAAGAGGAGCACCGCGGAGAGGACGCCGTCGACCGACCGTGTCCCGAGCGTGCCCGCGGACCAATCACCCCAGGACGGGAGCGACGGCAGAGCCGCCAGGCGATCGCCGGGGAGCGGGAGCTGGGCGGGGGAAGCATCGGCCGGAGGGGTGGAGCGGACCGTGCTTGAGACGCCGTCGATCGCCGCCACCGCCGGGGGTGCGGCCTCGTCGGCCAGCGACGGCACTCCGGCCTGCGGAAGGAGAACCAGCAGGGCGAAGGCGAGCCGGACCGGCACGGCGGCGCGGGAGCGACGGATCATCGGATCGCCTCCGCGAGGAGTGGCACGGCGGACAGGCGGCGGCGCAGGCCGGCCGGCAGGGAAACGGCCCGCGGGGAACGGGCCTCGGATGAACGGCAGGCGGCGACGAGCCGGTCGGTGAGGACCGGATCGTCGATCTCCGCGAGCGTCCTGCAGGTGCCCCCGGACACGCCGACGAGGATGGTCTTGGGCCCGAAGCGCACCACGCGCGCGACGTGCGTGCCACCGAGCGGCATCTCGCCGAGGACGCTGCACACGTCCGGAGGCGGCGGCGCCGACCGGCGCGCGGTGGACCGCAGCCAGAGCGTCCCCACGGCCAGCACGACGAGCGTGAACGCGAGTCGGGGATCGGTCCAGCCGACGGCCGGGTGCCCGGACGGAGCCGCCGGAAACGCGTCCGGTGGCGGGAGGGGCACGATGGGCACCGGCTCGAGCAGCACGGCGGCCCTCTCGCGAGCCTGGTCCCCGCCCCGCGCGGTCCCGATTCCGTCCGCCACGCCGAGGCCGGCGCACGGCGAGAGACCGGTCACCACGACCGCCCACGCGGCGGCGACCGCGAACCGGGACGAGGCGCGGCGACCGACCGCTCGGCGGCTGCCTTCCTTGCTCATGCGGCCATCCTCCGCTGGGACGCGGGGGCGGCTGGATCGTCCTCCTCGCCGTGGCTCCACTCCTCGTCGCTTTCCGCGTGCCGCTCGCGGCTGCCGGCCAACCAGAGGAATCCGGCGAGAAGGCCGACGGCGATGCTCGAGAGCGCGAGCCATCCCTCCCGCGGAAGATCGGGATACTCGGCGGAAGCCTGCGCGGACTCGTCCGCCGGACTCCCGGCGGGGCCTTCCGCCGCGGTGCTTTCCGCCCCGGCCGGCGGCAGGACCATGCCGGTCGGATAGGCCGTCACCAGCACGCCGAGACGGTCGGCCGGCACCGCGCCTCCCAGCGAGCGCCGGACGATCTCGCGGATCCGCTCCGTCTCGGCCTCCTCGATCGCCACGTCGTCCACCCCGACGGCGTCGGGATCGACCCGGCGCGTGCGGGTCCGGGCCGTGTCGACGGCGGCCGCGAGGTAGGGCTCCGGCACCGCGACCGTGACTCGGACGTCCCGGGCGACGGCACCGCCGGCGGGCGTCGAGGGCCGCCCAGGCGCCACCGGGCGGGGATCGGCGGCGGGAGCCGGAGGGAGGATCTCCGCCGGGGAGTTCGCCGCCGCCGCACGTTCGTCGGGAACGGGCCGCTCATCCGCCTGGGCGAGCGGCTCCGGCGCCGTGTTCTCGGGCAACGCCGGCGACCGCGCCTCGCCGATCGCCACGTCGACGGCCACTCCGGGAACGAACTCGAGCGCCCGCTTCACGCGGGCGACGAGCGTCGACTCCTCCTGCATCCGCCGGGCCAGCGCCGGATCGACACCCGATGGATCGACGGGAAGCGGCCCGGAGAAGACCTGGCCGGTGGAGAGGTCGGTGACCGCGACACGTTCCGGCTCGAGGCCGGCGATCGCCGCGGCGACGAGGACCCGGACCGCCCGGGCACGCTGCGGATCGAGGGCGGCGCCGGCGACGGTGCGGACTCCGACGCTCGCCGTCTTCAACGGCTCCTGGCGAAACCCGGCCTGGGCTTCCTGGTCGACCATCACCGCGGCGCGTTCGATACCCGGCATCGATCCGAGAACGAGAGCCAATTCGTCCTGGAGGGCCACTCTCAGCGATTCCGCCCGCGCGGCGGGCGACGCCCACACGCTCCCGCCGCCGACGGCGTCGCGGAAGCGCGTTCCCCAGGGCTTCGGGAGGGCGTCGGCATCGACGACGGCGCGCTTGTAGGCGCTCTGCCGGCCGCGCGGCACCCAGACCCGGCCCGACTCGGTGCGGTAGTCGGTCAACTGAGCCCGGTCGAGCGCCGCCTCCACCGCCGCCAGTTGCGACGGCGTGAGGACGGTGTCCTCGAGAAGATCGATCCGGTCGGCCGCGGGCCGCTCGCGGAGCAGCCAGGCGGCCCATCCCACCGAGGCGGCGACCAGTCCGATGGCCACGATCTGCGCGGGGGTGACCGGGATCGCCCGGCTGCGGCCGGTGGGAGCGTGGTGTGCGTCCATGCACGTCCTTTCGTGGCGGTCGGTCTCAGGCGGCGCGGCGCCGGGACGCCTGTCGGAACGGGAGGCGGAGGGTGACGGCGGCGCCCCCCTCCGGGCAGTCGGCGGCGGAAAGCGTGCCTCCCAAGAGCGCCGCCTCGCGAATCAATTCACACGCCCAGGACCCCGTGCCCTCCCGGCCTTCGGGCCGTGTCGCGCCGCGTCGGCCCAGCAGGGCCGCGGCGCACGGATCGACCGACGCGCCCGACGAGGCGACCTCGATCTCGATCCCGTCGTGACAGACCACGCCGGTGAGGAGCACCTCGGGCCGGCAGGGGCCGGCTTCACGGCGGGCCCCCTCGAGCGCCCGGGCCACCAAGGGCGTGAGGACCCGGGCGAGGACACGGCCATCGGCCTCGATCGTCACCGTCGCCGGCACGTCGATGCCTACGGTCACGTCCCCGATGCCGACCCGATTCGCCGCCGCGCGGACGACCTCGTCGAGAAGCACGCGCAGCACTGCCCTCTCGCCGCCGCGGAGGGGGATGAGCCGGGGTCGGTCCCCGGGACGGTCCGGTGTGTTGTCCTTCATCCTCGAACCTCCCGGCATCCATGCCTTCGGTCTCGGGGCCGATCGTCGCGGTCGGCTGCGTCAGGGCCACGATTCGCGGCGTTACCCCGCGCAGGGCACCGTGACGGTGTCCGACGTCCCGCAGATCTCGTCCATGAGCCAGCGGTTGACGTCGGCGAGGATCGCCGACGACAGGTCGTTTCGTCCCGGGTAGATACGCATGGCCAGCGTCGCCCCGGCGGCGTGGAACAGTCTCAGTGTGGCGTCGGTGGGACGCACGACTTCAGCGGGCGACTCGCGACGGCAGCAGAAGAGCATCGGGAGGCGGCGGACGGCGGCGAGCCGGCCGAAGAGCCCCTCTCCGTGCGGAAAGGCTCCACCGATCGACACGGCGCCGGCGAACGCGGTGGCGTGACGGCAGGCGATGCGGAAGGCGTCCGTGCCCCCCCTCCCCTGCCCCACGAGGAAGACGCGCCGCGGATGGATCGAGACCCGCTCGCGCACGCGGTCGATCGCGTCCCACACCGCCGCTTCGACGTCGTCGTCGGCTTCGGCCTGCCGTGGCTGCACCGCGACGTGATTCCGCAGGCTCACGCGCGCCATCGTCCGGCCGAGATCGAAGGACGAGCGGCGCCGGTCCGGGAGCCACACGAGCAACGGATAGGCGTAGCCGGGCTCGTAGCCGGTGGGCATGAAGACCCGCCCCAGGCCGTCGGTGAGCCCGCCGGCGAGTTCCCGGTCGTCTCTCGGTGCTCCAGCGGAGGCGTTCTCCACGTGCCGACGCACCCGGCGCTTGCCGTCGCCGGCACCGATGTCGGTGGGGATCTGGGGGCCGGCGCCGAGGGAGCCCGATCGCGGCCCGGGGGCGGGGATGCGGCGACGCATGGAACACCTCGGGGAAAAAAGGGAACCGGCCGGAGCGGGGCTGCCGACGGGCGCTGCGGAGCGGATGAAGGCCCACGACGGCCACACCGGAGCCGGGGTTTCTAGCCGAAGCGTCGCCGCCGCTTCAACGGCACTCCGGCGGCGGACCGGTTCCGAGGCCCCACACGTGCGGCAGCCCGCCGGCAACGCTGCCGGCGGGGCAGGTTGGGGGGGAGACGCGGGGGGCGCAATCCGAGCGCAGCGGGCGCAGGACGGTGCTAGCGTCGCCGGCCAGAGGATCGATCGCCCTCCGGGGCGCGGGGCCCCGGCTGCGGCGATGGACGACGGGCTCAGGAAGCGAGCCGGTTCATCACCGTGACCAATTCCTTGACGGCGGCGATGCTCTTGTCGAGCGCCGCCCGCTCCTCGGGGAGGAGACTGAGCTCGACGATCTTCTCCACGCCCCCCGCCCCGAGGATCACCGGCACTCCGACGAAGTATCCGCCGACGCCGTACTCCTTGTCGCAGTAGACCGCGCAGGGGACCAGCCGTTTCTTGTCGCGCACCACCGCCTCCACCATCTGCGCGGTGGCCGCGGCCGGTGCGTAGTAGGCGCTGCCGGTCTTGAGGAGGCCGACGATCTCGGCGCCGCCGTTGCGGGTGCGGGTGACGATCGATTCGAGCCGCTCCGGCGCGATCAGCTGCGTCACGGGAATGCCGCCGACGCTCGTGCAGCTGGGGATGGGCACCATCGTGTCGCCGTGGCCGCCGAGGAGCATCGCGGAGACGTCCTCGACGCTCACGCCGAGCTCCATCGCGAGGAACGCCCGGTAGCGGGCGGTGTCGAGGATGCCGGCCTGGCCGATGACACGGTTGGCGGGGAAGCCGGTCACCTGGAACGTCCGCTGCACCATCGCGTCGAGCGGGTTGCTGACCACGATCACCACCGCATCGGGGCTCGTGTCGCGGATCTTCGCCGCCACGTCGCCGACGATCTTGGCGTTGGTGGAGAGGAGGTCGTCCCGGCTCATGCCCGGCTTCCTCGCGATGCCGGCGGTCACCACCACCACGTCGCTGCCGGCGGTGTCGGCCCAGTCGGTGGTGCCGGCGAGGCGGGAGTCGAAGCCCATGATCGGCGAGGCCTGGAAGAGGTCGAGGGCCTTGCCGGCGGGCATGCCCTCGGTGGCCGGGATGTCGAGGAGGACGACGTCACCGAGCTCGGCGGCGGCGCACCAGTGGGCGGTCGTGGCTCCGACGTTGCCGGCACCGATGATGGAGATCTTGGCGCGTCGCATGGGGATGGTCCTCTGGCTGGGTTCAGGCGGGTGAGGGAGCGGAAGGAAACGGTGGGCGGATGAACGGGAGGGCCCGGGCGCTGCACGCGGCCGAACCCGGGACGATGGTTTTCTCCGCCCGGGGGCCGGGTGACAAGTGCCCCGGTTCAACCGGGCCCGGAGGGGGGGCCAGGCGGGTCGAAGGG
>CAWUOA010000042.1:0-15279 GCA_963923225.1 uncultured Planctomycetaceae bacterium | reverse complement strand
CGGCGAGGTCGACGACGCACGGCACGCCGGTGAAGTCCTGGAGGACGACGCGCGCGGGCTTGAAGGGGATCTCCGACTCCGCCGGCTTGGCGGCGTTCCAGGTGGCCAGCGCCCGGACGTCGTTCTCGGTCACCTCGTAGTCGTCGCAGGTCCGCAGCAGCGCCTCGAGCACCATCCGGATCGAATAGGGGAGCCGCGAGGTGTCGGTGACGCCGGCATCGTCGAGCGCCCGCAGCCGGTAGAGCGTGGCCGGCCCGTTGCCGGTCTCGAACGTGCCACGGGCGGAGAACGGATCGACGGGGCGGGCGGGCATCTGCGGGGCTCCGGTGCGGGAGTACGAGCGGGGAATGGGCCGGTCCCGAAAGGACCGGCACTGACGACCAGGGACCGGCATGACCGGGGCCGGACCTGTCGGCCCGACGTTGCCGGGCACGCGTGTCCAATGTATCGGCAGGAACAGTATCGGCAGGAGGGGCGGTGGCGCCGGGAAAAACCCGCCCCAGCGGCGGAAGGGGCGCCACGTGCGGCCCCCGGCCTGTCCGCCGCGGCTGACAAAACGGTCAACCGGCCTTCCGAGCGGCTTTTTTAGCCGGTTTCGCGGCGAAAAAAGCGTTCGACAATCCCGATCGGCCGGGGTATAGTTCAGCAGTCGCTCGGAGAGATGATTCTCGAGCGACCCACGACACAACAGGATCTCTTCAGCGGCTGTTCCCCCCCAAAGACCCACACCTCGATAGCCGCTCCGGGCCCGTGGTTTCCCCAACCACGGGCCCTTTTCTTTTTCGCCCCCTCGCCAGATCGGCCTCCGCCCCCGCCGCTGCCCCGGTTTCCGGGTCGCCTCTGGTCTTTTGCCATCGACGAAGGTCATCTGATGCCGGTCGTCCGAGTGGGCCGACCATCGGCCGGCCCCGGCCGGACGCCGATCGACCCCGAGCGGATCGACCCGAAATGACCGCGACGCTCGCCATGAACGCCGCACGAATCCGCCCCGCCCCCGTCCGGTGTGCCTCCCCTGGCCGCCGCGGCGTGTCATTGGTCGAGCTGCTGGTCAGCCTGGCGATCATCGGTCTGATGATCTCCATGCTCATGCCGGCGATCCACGCGGTGCGGATGTCGTCGCAGCGCACGGTGTGCGTCAACCACAAGCGGCAGATCGGCCTGTCGATGCAGATGTACGTCGATGCCCACAAGGCGTATCCCCCAGCCCCGCAGCCCGGGCTCCCGAGCGGCTGGACGTGGGAGATCCTCCCCTTCATGGAGGAAGGGGCGCTGCAGGCGGCGCTCGCCCCCGGCCAGCCGATCGGCGCCGCCGCCAATGCGTCCGCGGCACGGAACCGTCCCCCGCTCTACCGCTGCGCCTTCGCCCCGACGTGGCGTTCGTCGGAGGTGAAGGGTGTGCTCCCCTCCGACTTCATCGCCGTCTTCTCGGAGTCGAAGCGGGGATCGCGTTCGAGCCGGGACGCCAGCGTCTCGATCGTCCACGCGCCGGAGACCAACACCCTCCCCTGGCCGGTGGCGGCCGAGATGACCTGGGACGAGTACGGCGCGGCCCGCAACGCGGAGACCTGGAAGGTGTGGCATCCGGCCTCCTCGGGCACCGGATTGAGCGGCCTCATCGACGGGGACGGCGCCGACTGACCTCGCCCGGGCGTCAGCCCTCCGCGGCGACGCGCTCCACCCGGTCGGCGACCCTGGCGAGCGCCGCCTCCGGCGGGCCGTCGGCCCCGATCCGCTCGGCCACCCCGCGGCACCGCGCGGCCACGGCTGGGTCGCCGAGGAGTCGGCCGAGGGTCTCGGCCAGACGCGGCCCATGGAAGGCGCGGCGGGCGATCCCCTGCCCCACGCCGAGCCGCTCGACACGCGCGGCGTTGTCGAACTGATCGAAGCCCATCGGCATCACCACCTGCGGCACGCCTCCGGCGAGGCCCTGCGAGAGCGTGCCGATGCCGCCGTGGTGCACCAGCGCCGCCGATCGCGGCACGAGCCACCGGAAGGGAACGAAGTCGACGTGGCGCACGCCGGGAGGCAGCCCGTCGGGCACCTGCTCGGGAAACCGCGTCAGCAGCAGCCCGCGCCGGCCGAGCCGGCGACAGGCGTCGGCCGCCGCGGCGAAGAAGGCGTGGCCGTGGACGTTGGCGCTGCCGGGGGTGAAGAGGATCGGCGGGGAACCCTCGTCGAGCCAGCGGGTCACCTCCGGCGCGGGGTCGCTCGCCCCCTCTTCGCTGTAGAGCGGGAATCCGGCGAGCTCGATCCCCGCGGGCCACTCCGGCCGTCGCGGCGCGAACCATTCGGGGAACATCCCCAGGCTCGCGTCGGGGGAGTGGATCCAGTCGCGGAACAGCCCCCGCGCCGGCGGCAGGCCGAGGCCGGCACGGAAGGGACCGAGCCAGCGGCCGATGGCCCGGTCGAGCACCGCGTCGGCCATGCTCCACTGGAGCCTGCGGAACCAGCGCGGCCCGCGGTGGACGAGGAGCCCCGGAATCCGCGGCGCGTCGTCGAGGCTGCGGAGGAGCATCGGCGAGAGGTGGAGCGTCACCAGCGGCACACCGAGCCGCTCGCGGGCCACGCGGGCGCCGAAGGCGAGGGTCGAGGAGGCCACCACCGTGCGGCGACCGGCGGCCCGATCGGCGGCGCTGGAGTCGGCGACGACGCGGTACACCGGCTCGAGGAGCGGCCGGCCCATCATCTCGAGGACGAGCCTCGCTCCGTGGAGCGGATGCCAGAGCCGCTCGTCGCGGATGCTCGCCGCGAAGTCGAGCTCGGGAAGGGGATCGACGAACCGCAGCCCCGCGCGGCCGACCACGTCGCGAAACCATCCCGCGGCCACCACCGTGACGTCGTGCCCGCGCCGGAGCAGCTCGCGGCCGAGGCCGATGAAAGGGTGGACGTCGCCCGAGCTCCCCAGGGCCACGAGCACCGCGTGGATCGGACGCCCGTCAGCCATCACCCCTCCCTTCGCCATTCTTCCCTGCCCACGGCATCCTGCCCGCCCCTGCCGGTCAGGCAGGCGGGGCAAGCCGTCCCACGGGGCCAATTGTCCCGACGGGCGTGCCTGCCGTCGACGCCGCGGTTTTCCCGGCGGCGAAGCCCGTCCGCCGCCACCGCACGCCGCCGCGCCATAGGATGCGAGCGGCCGGGCACCCGCCGGCCGCAGGCATCACGGAGGACATGCCATGAAGACGCTCACCTGGAACACCGTCATCCACACGCTCGTGCTCGTCCGGCTCGGCCAGGAGCTCGGCACCCAGTCCCCCTTCGCCCGCGCCGTCCACGATCTCGTCGCGGCGCTGCTGGCCATCGGCGGCTGAGCGCCGGGCCGCGGGCGCGACCGTCACCCGATCGTGCCGCGTTCGAGGAGGCTCTCGACGAGCGCCGCGCGCGTGTCGATCGGGACGCGCTTCCGCTTCGCCTCCGGCTTCGCGAGGATCGCCGCCAGGCGGGGGAGCCGCCGGCCGCCCGACTGGGCGTCGTAGTTGTTGAAGGCGATCCGGTAGCGGCGCGCGGGATCGACCGGCCGGCCGCGGAAGAGAAGCTCGGGCGGCGCCCCACCGGCGGCTTCCGCCACGGCGAAGGGCCAGAGCGTGCGGTCGCTCTTCGTGTCGCCGGCGGCGTCTTCGGCGACGACCTCGAGGAGCTCCGCCGGCGACAGCTCGGCGACGACCAGGAGATTGTCGTAGGGGATCATCGTCCAGCAGTCGGCGACGGTGACCGGCCCGGCGGGAAGGTCGCCCGAATAGAAGGTGCCGTGGAACACCCCATCGACGCCTTCGCCGCGCCGGGCGAGCGCCGCGGCGAAGGCGTCGCAGAACAGTTCGGCCAGGGCGTTGCCCCGCCCCTTGCCGCGGATGGGGCGGGTGCAGGTGGCCACCTGTCGAGCGAGCGTCTCCTCGGCCTTCGCCAGATCGGGCCGCGCGAGCTGGAGCACCTGCGGATCGGGCTGGTAGCGGTCGTCCATGAGGAGCGTGAATACGCGCCGGTCGACGAGTCGCCGCGAGTCGGTATCGAAGGTCAGGTCGACGCGGCCGCAGTGGATGCCGTGGTAGCTGGCCTGCGTGCAGAGCACGTCGCCGACCATCCACGCCGGACGGTTCTGGTGGGAGTGGCCCGCCAGGTAGACGTCGACCCCCTTCGCCTCGCCGAGCAATTCGCGGACGGGATTGGCGTAGTCGTCCTCGAAGCGCCAGCCCATGTGGCCGAGCACCACGACCGCCTCGGCGCCGGCGTCGCGCGCCTCCGCCGTGGCCAGCGCCAGCGCCGCGGCCGGATCGGTGGCGAGCGTGCCGCCGAGCGATTCGGGATCGAGCCACGAGGCGAGCCCCGGGGTGACGAGCCCCACGAGCCCGACGCGGAATCCGCCGACCTCGAACACCCTCCAGGGGGCGACCTTCGTCCACGCCCCGTCGAACGCTCCCGGCCGCTTCCCGCCGCGGTCGAGGTTCGCCGTGAGCACGGTGCCGCGCGTGGCGGCGAGGTTCGCCTCGAGGACCTCCGGCCCCCAGTCGAAGTCGTGGTTGCCGAGGGCCCAGGCGTCGTAGCCGACGGCGTCGAAGAGCTCGAGCATCAGCCGGCCGTCGCGCTCGCGGCTCGCCGCCGTGCCCTGCCACACGTCCCCCACGTCGACGGTCAGTGAGGCGGGGCTCTCGCGCCGCCAGCCGCGGATGCAGGTGGCGCATCGTGCGAAGCCCCCCACGTCGTCGAGCCCCTCGTAGGTGCTCGTGGGGAGGATCCGACCGTGGAGATCGGTGGTGTGGAAGATCGACACGGACTTGGCACGGCCGAGATCCGCCGCGGCGACGGGGCGGCCCGCGACCGCCCCGTGGAACACCCCCGCGGCCCCCGCCACCGCTCCCAGCCCGTCGCCGAGGAATCGCCGCCGGGTGGCCCTGGGGTCGGGCGCGCGCGTGAAACGGTGGAAGTCGTGCATGGGGCTCCTCGGGCGGGGGCAGGCCCGATTGTAGGCCGGGGGACGCGAAAGCGGCGAAGCGGCCCGCTACAGCCCGCACTCCTGGAGGTGCTCGAGAAGGATCCGCTCCATCTCCAGGACCGTGATCGGATGGTGGTGGACCTTGGTGTGCGCCGCCGGCACCACCACCTCGCTCACCACCCCCGCGAGGCGGGCGCTCGACGTCGGCACGACCTTGTCCCCCGGTCCGCTCACGGGCGACGTCCACACGTCCCCCATGATCGTGTGCTGCGACACCCAGCAGGGCGGGCGGAGGCGGTGGAGGGCCTGGAGGACCGACGACTCGGGCTCGAGGATGTCGATCGTGGTCGGGAGCGACTTCTCGTACTCCGGCCGCACGGCGCCGGGATTCATGGCGACGATCTCGCGGTGCATCGCCACCGTGGCCGGCGGCTGGCGGATCGTGGCGGAGGCGAAGCGGCCCACGGCGAGCGAGGCCAGCGAGCTGCCGCCGTGGGGCGTGGCGATGTACACCACGCGCTTCACGAACGGCGCCGGCTTCACGAAATAGGTCGAGGCGACGTAGCGTCTGAGCTCCGGGCGGAGGCGGACCCGTTCGAAGGGGACCTGCGCCATCGCGTCCCACAGCGCCGAGCCCGAATCGACCACCTGGAGCTTGGCATGGAGCCCGCCCATGCTGTGGCCGACGAGCACGAGGTTCTTCATCGCCGGATCGCGGGAGTCGGGATCGAGACGACGCACCGTCGCCGCCAGCCGCAGGCGGAGCTGCCGCGACGACTCCATGAACGACGCGCCGGTGGGATACTGGTAGACCCAGGGCTCGAAGCGACGGTGGAACCAGGGACGCGTCCGCAGCTCGTTGAGGAGGTCGTACCAGGTGCCCTCGTCGCTCCCCAGGCCGTGGATGAAGACCACCGGCACCCGCCCGGGGCGGTGGGGCTCGAGGAGCTGGAGGCGCGGCCGGGTGTCGGCCCGGCCGTAGGGGCGGAGGAACCCCGCGATGAAGTCGTCCTTCGGCATCCCCTCGAGCATGTCGAGCAGCGGCGCCGTGAGATCGGCCGCCAGCAGCGGTCGGGCCGGGCCGATGTCGACCGCCGCGATCTCCATCGGATCGACGAGGTCGAGGATCGCCGGCGCGTGATCGCGCGCGAGCGGCCCGACGAACGCCTCGACGACGTTCTCGTCGGCCGGCATCGTGAAGCGGAGCACCGCGGTCGCGGCGAGCGACTGGCGCGGAGGCGCGACGGATCGTTCCCGCGAGCCGGCACGGGAGGGATCCTGTCCCCGCGAGCAGTCTTGGCAGGGCTCCCGCCCCTGCGAACACGCACGGCAGGACGACTGGCCTCGCGCGCCGGCGCGGCCGGGGGAGAGGGCGTCCGGTGCCATGCCGTCAAACCCGCCTTCGAGGCCGGGGTCTCGGGCGACGCGGACGCTCACCGGCAGGCCGAAGCCGCCGCGCTGGTGATGCCGGCTCACGCGGCGGTCGGCCGGGGGACAATCGGCCACGATCCGCTCGATCGAGGCGGCACGGATCGGCATCCCCGGCGTCTCGATCGGGACGACGATCGGCCCCCAGTCGGGGCCGACCAGGAGCCCGCGGCCGTCGAGTCGCCCGTGGGCGGTGGCGGTGCGGAGGAGTCCCTCCAGCGCGACGGCGTAGCGTTCGGCGGCCTCCGGCAGGATCGTCGGATCGCCGGGACAGATCCAGACCGCGTTCCAGGCCGCCTCGGCCGCGGTGAAGTAGCCGTCGATGGCCCGGCAGTTCCCCTTCTTCTCGAGGTCCTCCGACTGTTCGGTGAGCCGGCAGGACTGCTCGAGGAACCGGACCGCCTTCTCCCGCGGCGACACCTTGGCGTCGGCCGAAGGGAGCACGAGCGACGCGCGTCGCACGGGCGACGCCGTGGGCGCCGGCTCGGCGGCTCGGACCACGACCGCCCCGGCCCACAGCGTCACCCCGACGGCGACGCAGAGGGAAAGGAACAGACGACCGGACCGTCGTGGCATCCCCGCCAAGTGACACGTCCCCGCAGCGATGGCGCGGCGTCTCACCTGGCCGCGCTCGCAGTCGGTATCGGCCGCGGCAGGGTCTGCCCCGCAGTCAGCCTCGGCTCCGGTCCCGCAGGCCCCGCCCCTTGCCGGAATTGACGCGGGTCGAGTCTTGCCCCGTCACCCGAGCCCCCGCCGAACGCCGCGCGTCGATCGCGGCGAGGAGCCTGATGAGGCGGCGCTCGGACCAGCCGAGGCGCGTGCCCCGCGCTCCTAGGACCAACCGCCTCGCAGCATCAGCCTCGGGCGGAGGCCTGCTCCTCGGCGACCAGCTCCAGATCGGAGCCGAGGTACTTCACCGTGGCGGAGGGAAGGAGATTGAAATAGACGCGGCCGTCGGTGGCCCACCGGCCGGCGTCGTAGAGGAACTCCGCGGTGGCGGCGCGGATCGTGGACACCGCCTCCACCTCCTCCATGCCCCCCCCTTCGATCGCCTCGAAGGAGACCTCGATCGCCACCAGGGCCTTGAGGCTCCCGGTGCGGCGCTCGCGGACGTAGAGGACGTCGTCGTCGAAGTCGACGTCGGTCCAACGGAGGCCGCGCGGCTTGCCGGTCGCTGCGGCTCGGTCGATGAACTTCGCCTCGAGCTGCTCGCGCTGCCGGTGGAACTCGCGCTGGGCCCGCGACAACCGCTCGGCGGCCCGCGCCAAACGGATGGGACGCATGGCCAGCGCCGTGGCCACACCGGCCAGCGCCGCCACCCCCAACGTGCACACGAACCACAGTGCGGTGCCCACGGCCCACCTCCGGGGAGAAAGACTCCCGAAGTGTACGCCGCCGGGATGAATCGTCAAAATCGGCTCGCCGCTCGGAGGCGCTCGCGCGACTCCGTTCCCGCCCCTTCCAGGACGATTCCCCGATGCCCAAGAAGACCACCCGCTCCCCCTCCCGTTCGGCGCGGCGTGCCCCCGCGGGTGCGGCCCCCACCGCGCGGCTCCTGGGGGCCCACCAGTCGGTGGCCGGCGGGTTCTCCAAGGCGGTCGATCGCGCCGTGGAGACCGGCTGCACCTGCCTCCAGATCTTCACGCGGAACGTCAATCGCTGGGACGCGGCGCCGATCGCGGACGCCGACGCCGAGGCCTTCCGGGCGGCGGTCGCCGCGGCGGGCCTGGGGTGCGTCGTGGCGCACGACTCCTACCTCATCAACCCGGCCGCCGCCGACGACGTCCTCCGGGCCAAATCGATCGACGGCATGGTCGTCGAGCTCGAGCGTGCCGCCCGGCTCGGTATCCGCTGGGTCGTGGCCCACCCCGGGGCCGCGGGCGCCCAGCCGCGGGAGACCGCGGTGGAACGGGCGGCCGACGGCATCGCCGCGGCGCTCGAACGCACCGCCGGCACCGACACCGGCATCCTCGTCGAGACGACCGCCGGCCAGGGATCGTGCCTGGGGGACACCTTCGAGGAGATCGCCGCGATCCTCGCCCGCGTCGACGCCGCCGGCTTCGCCGGGAGGGTGGGCGTGTGTCTCGACACCTGCCACGTCTTCGCCGCCGGCTACCCCCTCGCGCCGCGGGCCGACTTCGAGGCCACCGTCGACGCCTTCGAGCGCACCATCGGCCTCGGGCGTCTCGAATTGATCCACGCCAACGACTCGAAGAAGCCGCTCGGCTCGCACGTCGACCGCCACGCCGGGATCGGCGAGGGGGAGATCGGCACCGAGGCCTTCGCACTGCTGCTCGCCGAGCCGCGGCTGGCGCGGGTGCCGGTGGTCCTCGAGACGCCGAAGGAGGGAGCCGACGGCAAGCCCGATCCCGAACAGGACCGGCGCAACCTCGCGATCCTCGCCCGGCTCGACTCCGCCAGGAGCGCCTGACCCGGCCCCGATCAGCCGGCCGCGTCCTCCGGCGGAATGGCGCGGCCGTGGGGATCGTCGCCACCGGAGGCGAGCTCCGCGGCGATCCGGCCGCGCACCCCGGCGCCCAGATGGTGCTCGATCCACTCGGCGGGCGGGTGGAGGTGGTCGAGCGGCAGGGCGACGTGGCGGCCGAGCCAGGCCTCCCAGAGGCGGTGCGACCGCACGACGAGCCGCGCCTCGCTGCGGCCGGCGGGGGTGAGGCGGCGCGGCCGGTCGGCGGAGAGGAGCCCCTTCGCCGCGAGCCATTCCTCGGCGGCACGGTCGACCAGCCCCCGCGGCGGCGCGGCGAGCGTCCCCTCCTCCTCGGCACGCCAGGCCGCCGCGAGCCGGTCCTCCCGCACCACCCGGAAGCGGAGCGACGTCCGGGCGACGAGCCGGGCCGCCACTCCTTCCCCCGGCGCGAACAGCGCCGCCGCCAGGTACTCGACGCCCAGGACGACGGCGATCATCCCCCCGGCGTTGGTGCCGAACCGGCGGGCGAGGAGATAGCCGACGACGCTCCCCCCCGCGCCCAGCGCCATCGCCAGCGGGATCATCCGCGAGAGTCGGCGCGTGAGGAGTTCGGCCGCGGCCGCGGGAACGACCAGCAGCGCCACCACGAGGATCGCCCCCACCGCCTCGAAGCTCGCCACCGTGGCCAGCGTCGTGGCGCCGAGCAGGCCGGTGGAGATCGCCGCGACGGGGAGGCCCGCGGCGCGGGCGGCGTCGGGATCGAAGGAGGCGAACACGATCTCCTTCCAGAACAGCGTCGCCGCGACGACGAGGAGGGCGAGCACCAGCGCCCCCGACACGAGGGCTCTCGGCACCTCCGCCCCGAGGATCGGGACGGTGTCGAAGGGGACGAGTTCGAGGATCCCGTAGAGGACGCAGGCGGGATCGAGGTCGATCCGCGAGGCCAGCGCCGTCACGAGCACGACGCCGATCGCGAAGAGCGTCGTGAACGCCACGCCGGTGCCGGCGTCCTCGGCCAGGCCGGCGCGGGAATGGAGCAGGTCGGTGAGCCATGCCGTGGCCAGCGCCGCCGCCACCGCGCCGAGGAATACCGCCGGCCCGCCCGGGCGGCCGCCGGCGAGGACCGCCAGCACGATCCCGGGGAGCACGGCGTGGCTGAGGGCGTCTCCGAGGAGGCTCATGCGCCGCACGACGAGGAAGCAGCCGGCCAGCGCACAGGCCATCGCCACCGTCGCCGCGGTGGCCATCGTCCAGAGGTGGATCGAGTCGAGCGCGGCCACCCTATCCCTCCACCGTCGCCGGATCGGCCGCGCGCCCCGCCGCCGCGGCCTCGCGGATCGCCTTGAGCCTCGCCGCGTCGAGCACGGCCTCGGGCGCCGGCACGTCGATGGTGAGGTGGCCGCGGGCTTCCTCGCGTGCCGCCTCGAGAACCTCGGTCCAGACGCGCATCCGCCGCTCGCGCTCCAAGGCCCGCTCCCGGCCACGGGCGCCGAGCCGGAAGCCCTCGGCGCCGCGGGGCGCCACCTCCACCACGCCGCTCCGCAGGAGCCCCTGGAGCGCCGCGGCGGCCTCCCTCCCGGGGAGCCTGGCCGCCAGCGCCGCGTCGGTGAACGGCCCCTCCGTGGCCCGTTCGAGATCGAGCGCCGCCCCGAGGACGCGTCCCTCGGCCCACGCGGCACGGACGCGCCGGTCGCGGAGCCACCTGGCCAGCTGGCCCCGGCGCGGGGCGAAGAGCAACGACGAGGCCAACAGCGCCGCCGCGGCGATCACCACCAGGGGCCCGGTCGGCATCCGCGGGATCGCGGCGCTGGCGGCCACGCCGGCGAGCGCCGCGATCAGACCGACGAAGCCGGACAGCGGCACCATCACGCTGACCCGGTCCGTCCACTGCCGCGCCGTCACCGGGGGAATCACCACCAGCGCCGTGACCAGCACGACGCCCGCCGCCGGCAGCCCCACCACCACCATCACCGCCACGAGGGTCACCAGCGCCGCGTCGACGGCCGTCACCGGCCACCCGGCCGCGGCCGCGAAGGTCGGATCGAAGGCCACGAGGGTCACTACCTTGAAGCTCGCCGCGACCAGCGTCACGACCAGGAGCGAGAGGATGCCGAGCACCGTGGCGTCGGAGGCGGTCAGGCCGGCGGCGTGGCCGAGGAGGAACTGCTCGAGGCCGGCGCTGCCGGGCACGCCGTTCGAGGTGATCGCGGAGACCAGCGCCACCCCCGCCCCGAACGACACCCCGAGGACGATCGCCGTGGCGGCGTCGTCGCGCGTGCGCGTCCAGCGGCGGATGAGGACGAGCGCCGCCAGGGCCGCCACCGCGGAAACGAGCGCCCCGGCCAGGAGGGTGGGGAGATCGCGCCGTCCACCGCTGGCGAGGAACGCGCCGGCCACGCCGAGGAGCGTGGCGTGCGCCGCGGCGTCGCCGGCCAGCGCCCGGCGTCTGAGCACGGCGAAGCATCCGGCCACGCCGGCGGCGAATCCGACCGCCGCCACGCCCGCGGCGACGACGAGGGTGTTGTGGGGAATGGAGAGCAGCGCCGCCAAGGGCAACGCGTGGGCGATCGAGCCCGGCGGCAGGGGCGTCACGTCGTCCGCCCCCCTTCCTCGATCGCCCGGCCGATCTCGTCGAGCACCTCGTGGCGGCCGGCGTAGGTGCGGCGCAGATTCGCCGGCGTGAGGACCTCGTTCACGGGGCCGGCCGCCACCAGGCGCATGTCGATCAGCGCCACCCTGTCGAACCACTCCGCCGCGGAGCGGAGGTCGTGGTGGACGACGACGACGAGCTTGCCCTCGTCGCGGATGCCGGCGAGGACGCGGAAGATCCGTTCCTGCGAGCGGGCGTCGACCCCCGCCATCGGCTCGTCGAGGAAGTAGACGTCGGCACGCTGCGCCAGTGCCCGCGCGAGGAACACCCGCTGCTGCTGCCCGCCGGAAAGCCTGCCGATCTGCCGGTCCGCGACGTCGGAGAGGCCCACGCGCTCCAGGCAGGATGCGGCGAGGTCCCGCTCGGCGCGGCCCGGCCGCCGGAGCCAGCCCAGCCGCGAGTAGGTGCCCATGAGGACGACGTCGGTGACGCTCACCGGGAAGTCCCAGTCGACGCTCTCGCGCTGCGGGACGTAGCCGACCCGTGACCGCACCTCGGAGAGCGCCGCTCCGAGAATCCGCACCTCGCCGCCGGCCAGCGGCACCAGGCCGAGCGCCGCCTTGAGGAGCGTGCTCTTGCCGGCGCCATTGGGGCCGATGATGCCGAACAGGCAGCTTCCCGGCACGTCGAGATCGACGTTCCACAGCACCGGACGGCGGCCGTAGGCCACGGTGACGTCGTGGAACTCGATCCCGGCGGGTCCGGATGCGGTGGCCATGGGCTCAGGGAGCCTCGGAGCCGGCGAGGCCGGCGACGATCGTGGCGACGTTCTCGCGGATCGCCCCCTCGAGCGTCGCGGCGGGCCCGTCGACGCCGCCGATCGAGTCGGAGTGGAGCCTGCCGCCGATGGCGACCGCATGGCCGCGCGCGGCGGCGCCTTCCCGCAGCGCGGCCACGTTGCGGTCCGAGACGCTCGTCTCCACGAACACCGCGGGGATGTTCCGCGTCACGACGAGATCGACCAACCGGTTGACGTCGCCCAGCCCAGCCTCGGACTCGGTGCTCGTCCCCTGCACGCCGACCACCTCGACGTCGTAGGCCCGGCCGAAATACCGGAAGGCGTCGTGGGCCGTGACGAGCACGCGGCGCTCCGCCGGAATCTCGCCCAGGGTGGCCCGTGTCTCCTCGTCGAGCGCGATGAGTCTGGCGACGTACGCCTCGCCCGCCTCGCGGAAGGCCTCCGCACCCGCCGGGTCGAGCGTCGAGAGCTTCTCCACCACGGCCGGCACGCACCCGCTCCACAGGGCGGCGTCGAACCAGACGTGCGGGTCGTGGAGACCGGCTCCGGCCTCGAGGAGCTTTTCCGGCGGCAGCGAGTCGGCCACGGCCAGCACCGGCACGCGGCGGGAGAGTCGCGTGAGCAGTTCGGCGAGCTTCCCCTCGAGGTGCAGGCCGGAGGCGACGACCAGATCGGCCCGCGCCAACCGTTCGGCGTCGCGCGGCGTGGCTTTGTAGCTGTGCGGATCGATGCCCGGGGCCATCAGGCAATCGACGACGACGCGCTCCCCGCCGACCTGGCGGACGAGGTCGGCGACGATCGTCGTGGTGGCCACGACGCGGGGCGGCTTGGCCTCCGCGCTGCCCACGGCGAAGGCCGCCACGGCCGCCACGACCACCGGACCGAATCGGACCACCGGCCGGCGGGAGGCTCGCTTCCGGAACGCGACACGATTTTTTGATGAGTCAAAAAACATTGTTTGGCCTTCCAAAAATCCGTCGGCGGATTCTACCGCCACCGTCCCGCTTCCGCCAATCCTCCCGACCGGCCGATTCGGTCCGTCACGGCCGTCGGGCATCGACCGGCGCGTTGACCGCCGCGCAGACACGGCCTATGGTCTCCATTGAGGAGAGGGGGGCCGAAGGGATGGATGCCCAGTACAATTCCGCCTACTTCAAGCGGTATCGGATGGAGATCGCCCTGGGCGGCTCCGTCGCCATGCCCGGGCAGGCCCTTCCCGCCGAGGTGCCCCCGGGATACCGGCTCGTCCCCTGGCACGACGGCCTCCTCGACGCCCACGCCCGGACGAAGTTCCGCGCCTTCCGCAGCGAGATCGACGCCGTCGTCTTCCCCTGCCTCGGCGACCTCGAGGGCTGTCGTCGACTGATGCGGGAGATCCGCGGCAAGGCGGGCTTCCTACCGGCGGCGAGTTGGCTGGTCGCCCGTTCGGTGAGGCGGTCCGACCCCGCCGACCCCCGCCCCGCCGAGATCGAATGGTGCGGCACGATCCAGGGAGTGATCGACGCGGCGGGCAACGGCTCGATCCAGAACATCGGCGTCGTACCGGCCCACCGCGGCTACGGCCTGGCCACCGCCCTGATCGCCAGGGCGCTGGCCGGTTTTTCCGCCGAGGCCGCTCCCCGGGCGTCGCTCGAAGTCACCGCCGACAACGGGCGTGCGGTCCGTCTGTACCGGAAACTCGGGTTTCGACGGGTGAAGACGATCTACAAGACGGTCGATCGTCCGGCCTGGACGGCCCTGGAACGGGAGCCGGCCTACCTGTGAGGGGAGGCGGCGTGGCCTTTTCCCCCCTCGGGTCGGCGGGGACGCTATCTTTCAAGGGCATGTTCCCCGTCCCTGCGGCCGACTCGTGAAGCAATCGCTCCATTCCGCCCGGCTCGACAACGGCATCGTCCTCCTGGGAGAGGACCTGCCGGGGCTCGAGAGCGTGGCCATCGCCTTCCACACCCCCGCCGGGGCGATCCACGACGGCGCCGGCCGCTGCGGGCTGGCCACCCTCTCCGGGGAGATGATGCTGCGCGGCGCCGGCGGCCGTTCGAGCCGGGCGATCGTCGAGGCCTTGGAGGGGGCCGGCATCCAGTGGGCGCAGTCGGTGTCGACCAGCCACGCGAGCTTCGCCGGCGCGATGGTGGCCCGCCAGCTCCCCGAGGCGCTGCCGATCTACGCCGACATCCTCCGCCGCCCGCTCCTCCCCGACGACGAGCTCGAGAACGCCCGCCTGATGGTGCTGCAGAACCTCGCCGGCACCGAGGACGACCCCGCCCATCGGGCGATGTCGGCGCTGCGTGAGCTCCACTTCCCGCATCCCTGGGGCCTGCCCTCCGAGGGTCGCTCGGCCGACGTCGAGGGGATCGGCATCGACGACGTGCGCGCCTTCGTCCGCGGCCACGTCCGCCCCGCCGGCACGATCATCGCGGCGGCCGGACGCATCGACTGGGACGATTTCGTCCGCCGCGCGGAGCGTCTTTTCGGCGACTGGGACGCGGGCGCCCCGCAGCAGGTCGCCGTGGGCTCCCGCGGTGACCGCGTCCGCCACGTGCCCCACGACTCGCAGCAGACGCACATCGCGCTGGCCTGGAGCGTGCCCCCCTACCGCGAGGACGCCTCCTACGAGGCTTCCGCGGCGCTGTCGGTGCTCGGGGGTGGATCGAGCTCGCGGCTGTTCTCGGAGGTCCGCGAGCGCCGCGGCCTGTGCTACAGCGTCTCCGCCGGCTACCAGACGCTGCGCGACGCCGCGGCCGCGGTCTGCTACTCCGGAACCTCCGCCGCCCGCGCCCAGGAGACGCTCGACGTGATGCTCGCCGAGATCGCCCGCCTCCCCGGCACGATCGAGGCCGCGGAACTCGATCGCGTCAAGGCCCGTGCCAAGAGCGCCTTGGTGATGCAGCAGGAGTCGAGCGCGGCCAGGGCCGGCTGGATCGCGAAGCAGTGGTATCACCTCGGCAGCGTCCGCAGCCTCGCCGAGGAGCTCGCCCGCTACGACCGGCTCACGGTGGATTCGGTGGAATCGTGGCTCGCGGCGAACCGGCCGGCGGACCTGACCGTGGTGTCGCTGGGGAAGGAAGCCCTGGAGGTGCCGCGTGAAGTTCTTGCATGAACGACTTCCCAACGGG
>CAWUOA010000041.1:0-15408 GCA_963923225.1 uncultured Planctomycetaceae bacterium | reverse complement strand
TCGCCACGCTCCTTCATCGCTCCGGCGACCTTGCGGATTTCCTCGGACTTGTTGACTTCCTTCGCGTCCTTCTTCTCAGCCATGGTCGTCATGCTCCTGAAAGGGGGGGTGAATGGCGGGTGCGGCTGGTCGCCGCGGGGGCACGCCGAATCGACCGGTACTCGAAACCGCGCCGATATCGACGCCGTCCCGGGGGAGTATAGTTCCGCGAGGCCGTGTTACAACCGGTCGCCTGGGGGATACTACAGCCTCGGCTTGGCCGGCGTGACGGCGGAGTCGAAGGGTTCCATGCCCCGCACTTTCATTTTCCGGGCGTACAGTTTGTCGCCGCACGACACGACGACGTTGTCGAAACCGCTCCCGGCGAAGCAGAGGCGGGTGACTCGTCCCGCCGGAGGGGGAATGATGCAATTCACCCGTCCCGCCTGATCACACACCTGCAATCCCATGCGCGTCGCCACCCACAGCCTGCCGTCGCGATCGACGCGCAGGCCGGTCGCGCCGGCGTCGTCGGCGTCGTCCGGCACGTGGAGGTGGTAATAACGCTGACGGTTCGTGATCGCTCCGTTCGGTGCGAGGGATGAACTGTACACCCAGTGGCTCTCCGCGTCGGCGACGTACAACAGCGTGCGATCGGGTGAGAGACAGGCCGCCGCGCCGTCGGCGTCGATCCCCGGCCCTCGATCAGCCCCGGCCGTGGCCGGCTTCTCCCCGGGCTTCGCCCGCTCCGCCTTCCAGTCGTCTCCGACGCGCCAGGCCGCCCCGTCGGCGTCGGTGAAGGCGACCGCCCCGGCGCCGTCGACGGACAGTTCGCCGATCTCACGGTATCCCTCCCCCACCAGCCGCCATTCCTCGCCGGGGAGGAGGATCTCCTGGAGCTGGGTGCTGCCGGCGCCGCGGCCGGGCGCCGCAGGCCAGCCGCTCCACAGCCATTCCATCGCCGCGGGGAAGACTTCGGTGGCGTGGCGGTTGTCGTGCCCGCCGTCGCCCCAGGCATGTTTCACCTCGTAGCCGGCGAAGGCCAGCGACCGCTCCATCGCCTGGTTCGCGATCCACCAGTCGCCGCCGTAGATGTTGAGATCCTTCTCGCCTCCCTGGAGGAAGACTCGGATCGGCTTGGGCTCGGTCTTGCGCAGGAGCGTCGGATACTCGTTGCCGCCGCGGAGACCGACGTAGGTGCCGATGCCGCTGAACACCCGGGTGAAGGCGTCGGGCCGTTCCCAGGCGGCGGTGAAGGCGGCGATCGCGCCGCTGGAGGTGCCGCCGATCGAGCGGTCGGCGCCCTTCTTGGAGAGCACGATCGCGCGGCCGTCGGAGGCCTTGCGGGTCTCGACGTCGGGAAGGAGCTCGTCGAGGAGGAATCTGGCGTAATCGCTTCCCAGGCCGTCGTATTCGTAACTCCGGTTGTACCGGTCGAGGGCCCCCTCGCGGCCCGCCGGCACGCGGCCGTGCATCACGAACACGCCGATCGTCATCGGCATCTTCCCTTCGTGGATCAGCCGGTCGAAGACCTTCGGCGCGTCGAACTGGATCCCGTCCTGGTTGACGTGGACGCAGGCAGGGGTCTTTCCGTCGTACCGCGCCGGGACGTACACCCAGTACTCGCGCACGGTGCCCGGGAAGATCGCGCTCGAGGCGAAGGTGAAGGAGAGCACCTCGCCCGCGGGCGCCTCCTCGGCACGGCCCCGGGTGGCGGCCGGTCCGACGACCGCCGCGAGGAGCAGGATCGCTCCCGCGAACGCCGTGCGGAGGCGATCGACCGGGCCGATCGGTGCGGATGCAGGATGACGCTGCGGTGTGGGGGACATGGGAGGGCGCTCCGGACGTCGTCGGGGCTCGTGCGATCCCCGCATCGCTCGCACGGGGAAGCGCCGTCCGATCGGAACTTCCACGCGCGGGCGGTATGATAACGCCGGGTGAACTCGGCCGGCCTAGCCGGCGCGAAGAGGCCGCGGCAGGATGCGTGCGGCGCACCCTTCCCGTCGTGCGGTTCCCCGATGTTTCCGCTCCGCTCCCCTGCCCCGCGCGCCCTCTCCATCGCAGGCCTGGGGTGGGTCACGCTCGCCGTCGTGATGTCGTGTCTCGCGGCGGCGGGCGCCGACCCCCCCGCCGCACGGCCCTCGCAGCCACCGCGGCCATCCCCCGCGGCGCGGGCCGCGTACAACGCCGCCGCGGCGCTCCAGAACCGAGGCGCGTGGGATCTCGCCGCCGCGGCCTGGGAGGCGATGCTGCGGGACCATCCGCGAGACGCGCTGGCCGCCACGGCGACCTACAACCTCGGCATCTGCCGGGCCGAGGAGGGAAAGTGGCCCGACGCCGAGCGGGCCTTCCGTTCGGCGCTCGACGCGGCCGATCAGGCGATAGCCTCGGCGGCGGCCTGGGAACTCGGCCGGGGCCTGTTCACCGCCGCTCGCGGGGCGCCTGGACCTGAGGCGTTCCGCCGTGCGGCCGAGGCGCTGCGGGCGTTCCTCGATCGTCCGCCGCCGAAAGCGCCCCCCGAGGCGGCGGCGAAGGCCGCCGATCGGAGGGCCGCCGCCCGATCGCTCCTGGCCGAGGCGCTGTGGCAGACGGGGGACAAGCCGGGTGCGCTCGCCGAATGGGACCGTTTCCTTCGCGACCACCCCGAGTCGCCGCGGCTGGCCGAGGTGCTGTACGCCCTCGGCGTGGCCCGCGGCGAAGCGGGTGACGACGCGGGGGCCTCCGCCGCGTTCGCTCGGTTCGCCGAGCGTTTTTCCGCACACGAACTGGCCGACGAGGTGGCGGTCCGCCGTGCCGATCTGGCGCTGGCCGCCGGGAAGCCGGCGGACGCCGCGCGATTGGTGGTCGAGGTGGCGAAGCGGGCCGACGGCCCGCTCGCCGACGAGGCCCTCGACCGGCTGGCGACGGCGCTTTTGAAACAGGATCGCCATGCCGCCGCCGCGGCCGCCTTCGACATGCTCGCCGACCGGCGCGGCGCCGCGCCGACCGCCGCCGAGGCCCGGCTCTCGGCCGCCGCCGCCTGGGACGCCGCGGGGAAGCCCGAGGAGGCGCGGACGCGTCTGCGGGCGATCCTCGAGTCGCCCGCCGATCGGGCTCCGGCGGCGACGGTGGCCGAGGCCGCCGCCCGGCTCGCGCGGAGCGAGCTTTCCTCCAACGCCGCCGAACGGGCCCTCGCGGCCGCCGACAGGGGCCTCGCCGCGGCGCCCGCCGATGCGACGGTGGCGGCGCGTCTGGTCTACGCCCGCGCCGAGGCGCTCGTGGCGTTGCCGGGCCGTCGCGACGAGGCGGTTTCCGAACTCGACCGGCTCGTCGCCGACCATCCGGACGACCCGCGCGTGGGGCCGGCCCTGGCACTCCTCGGTTCGCTGGCGCTGGATGCGGGCCGCCCGGCCGAGGCCCGCCGAGCGGCGGAGCGGTTCCTCGCCCTGCCGCCCGAGCGGCGCGGCGACGACGAGCCGACGGTGCGCGCGCTGCGGGCCGAGGCGCTGCTGGCCCTCGGCGACGCCGCCGGTGCGGCCGCCGACTACGCCGACTTGATGCGTGCGGGAGGGGGCGATCCCCGCCGGGCGCATTGGCGGCTGCGATCGGGAGCGGCGCTGGTCGCCGCGGAGGCGTGGCCCGCCGCGCACGACGCCCTCGGCACGCTCGCCAGCGCCGCCCGGGGCGCGAGCGGGCTCGACGAGGCCGAGGTGCCGCTGGCGCTGCTGCTCGATGCCACGGCGCTGTTGGAACTCGGCCGGCCGGAGGATGCCCTGCCGCTGCTCGAGCGACTCGAACGCGACCACCGCGATTGGCCGCGGCGGCCCGAGGCCCGGCTCGTGTCGATTCGGGCCAAGCGCGATGCGGGTGACGTCGCCGGTGCCCGGCGGATCGCCGAGGAGCTCGCGCGGAGTCTCGCGCCCGACGACGCGCTCGCCGAGCGTGCCTGGTTCCGCCTCGGGCAATCCCGGCAGGAGGACGCCGATCCGGCGGGTGCCGTGGAGGCCCTCCGCGAGGCGCGGCGGCTGGCGCCCGAGAGTCCGCGCGTGGCGGCGGGGTTGCTCGCCGAGGGATGGTGCCACGACGCGCTCGGCGACCTCGCCGCCGCCGAGCGGGCCTGGAGCGAAGTCGTCGATCGTCACGCCGCGTCGCCGCTTCTGGCCGAGGCGCTGCTGGCCCGTGCCGATCTCCGTCTCCGCTCCGGTGCCCCCGAAGAGGGACTCGCCGACGCGGAGCGGGTGATCGATTCGGGGAAGGGATCGAGTCCGGCGGAGGCGCTTTTCCGGGCGCGGCTCGTCGCGGGCTTGTGCCTCTCCGCGGCCGGACGGCCGGCCGAAGGGGCCGGTCGTCTCGCGGCGCTCGCCGCCGACGCGCCCGACTTCGACCAGGCCGATCGGGTGCTTCTCGAACTCGCCCTGGCCCGCACGCTCGCCGGCGACCCCGCCGGCGCCGAGACGGCGCTCGACGACCTGCGTTCGCGATTCCCGGGAAGCCCACTGGTCGGAGAGTCGTGGCTCGAGACGGCGGAGGGCCGGTTCGCCGCGGCCGACTGGGAGGGGGCCGCCGAAGCCTGCCGCCGGGCGCTCGACACGCTTTCCGGGGACGACCCGGCGGCCCGCGAGGAGGCGCTCCACAGGCTGGCCTGGACCTTCGCCATGCGGCGCGACAGCGACGGCGCCGCCGAGGCGTTCGCGGCTCAACTGGCCGCGAGTCCGTCGGGTGCCCGTGCCGCCGATGCCCGGGTGATGCTCGGCGATGCCCTGTTCCGCACCGGAAAGGTCGCTGAGGCCGCCGAGGCGCTCGCCGGCGCACTGGCCGCGCCGGAGCTCGTCTCGTCGGCCGATCTCGTCGGCCTGGCGACGGTCCGCGCGGCGGAGTGCGATGCCAAACGGGAGGACTTCGAGGCGAGCCTGCGCCGCCTGGAGGGCTGGCTGCCGACGTCGGCCGGGCCCGAGGTGAGCGCCCGGACGCGCGGACTGGCGCGCTTCGCCCGGGCCTCGGCGTTCCACGGACTCGATCGCCCGGAGGACGCTCTGGGCGAGTTCCGCTCCCTGGCCGACGACGCCCTCGCGGCCGAGGGCCAGGGGGAGCTCGCGGCCCGTGCCCGGCTGATGGAGGGGGAAATGCTCTTCGAGCTCGGCCGCCACGCGGAGGCGATCGCGTCCTTCTTCAAGGTGGCCTACGGATTCGGCGACCGCGAGGCGCCCGCGCTGTTCCATCCCTGGCAGGCGCAGGCCACGTTCGAGGCGGCGCGGTGCTGCGACGTGCTGGGGAAGCCCGAACAGGCCCGCGGCCTGTACGCTGAATTGCTCGACCGGCATCCCGGAAGTCCGTACGAGGCCGCGGCCCGGCTGCGGCTGGACGCGCTGAACGCACGGAAGTGATTCGGAGTCGCGCGGTCGGGCGACGGGGTCGGCGGAAGCGTCACGACGATCGGAAGAGGGGAGCAGGATGAATCGAATCGACGACCTGCGGACGCTGTGGGAGCTGTTTCTCGCCGGCGGTCCGCTGATGTGGCCGATCACCGCGATGTCGATCGTGGTCCTGGCGTTCGGCCTCGAGCGGATGGTGGCGCTGCGGCGCGGCCGCTTCCTGCCGCGGGCCCTCGCCACGCGCCTCCGCGAGATTTCCGCCGGCGCCCCCTTCGAGCCGCGCGAGCTCACGGCGCTGTGCACGGCGCATCCCTCGGTGCTGGCCACCGTCGTCTCGGCGGCGCTCTCCCGGCTCGGCAAGCCGCTTTCCGAGATCGAGCAGGCGGTGGAAGGGGCGGAGAACCGGGAGGCCTCGCGCCTGTGGGCCAACGTCCGCCCGATCGCCCTGGCCGTGTCGATCACGCCGCTGCTCGGACTGCTCGGCACCGTGCAGGGGATGATCCTCGCCTTCTACACCACGGCGAATCTCGAGGCGGGGGCCAACCGGGCCGCGGAACTGGCCGGCGGGATCTATCTCGCGCTGATCACCACCTTCGCCGGCCTGTGCGTCGCCATCCCCGCCGCGGTGCTCGCGCACTGGCTCGAGGGACGGCTCCTCTCCGGCATCCGCCGGGTCGACGACGCGGTCGCCGGCCTGCTTCCGCGCCTCGACGACGTCGATTCGCCGCGCGGCACCGACGCCGCCTCGGGGCGGCCGAGACTGGCGGTGAAGCCATGAGCGCCTTCCGCGGCGCTCCGCGCATCGACAAGGGACGCTTGGCCGGCGGTCTCGACCTCACGCCGATGATCGACGTCGTGTTCCTCCTCATGATCTTCTTCCTCGTGGCGAGCAAGCTCGAGGAGGACGACCGGGCGATCGACGTGGTCCTCCCGCAGGCGTCCGCCGCCAAGCCGCTGACGGCGCGGCCGCGCGAGTTCCTGGTGACGATCGACCGCGACGGCGGGCTCCACGCCGGTCCCCGGCCGGTGACGACGGAGGAGCTGCAGCGTCTGCTCCGTCAGGCGGCCGCCGACAATCCACTCCGTCAGAAGGTCACCGTCCGGGCCGACGAGAACGTCGCCCACAAGCACGTCGTGGCGGTGATGGATGCCTGCGTGCGCGCGGGGATCGACGATTACCGCATCCAGTCGGCCGACATCGGCCCGGGCGCCGGCCCGGCGGAGCAGTGAGGACCGCCATGGCCGATGGAAGTCGCGCACCGTCGTCACGGCGTTGGCGGGGGACCGCCCGGTTCGCCCTGGCGCTTCTGGGCAGCCTCCTGCTCCATGCGGGGCTCAAGCGAGGCCTCGAACGGTCGACGCTCGGGACGCGGCCGGCGGGCGATCTCCTCGCCCCCTGGCAGCGCGACTACGAGCCGGCACTCGCCACCGACTTTCCGCTGCGGGACGATTCCCGCAAGCGCGAGTCGCTTCCGCACGAGCGGCCGCTCGAGGCGCCGCTCGATTCGGTCGAGGCGGCACCTCCCGGGCGCCGCGCCGACCGCGGGGCGGTGATCGGGCCCCGGGCCGCCGATGCGGATGGCGATGTTCCCGCGGTGGAGGCGGAGGCGATCGACCGAGGGACGCTGGCGAAGGATCCCGCCCTGCCCACCGCGATCGACTCGGAGCCCCGTGCGCTCGAGCCCCGTCTCGCCGCGGCGCTGCCGGAAGCCGAATCCTCCGCCGAGCTCGTCCCCGAACCCGCGGCCCCTCCGGCGTCCGCGGCCGCGCCATCGCCCGGCTCCGCGATGGCCGATGCCGACCTGCCGGCGCCCCCCACAGCGCGGCGCTCGCCCGGCCGTGGGGCCAGAGGGGGGGTGATCGCGGCGCCCCGCGCGACCACGCTCGAGACGACGGGCGACGGCGTCGAGACGCTCTCGGTGGCGGCGCTCGTCCCCGCTCCCGTGCCGCGTGCCGTGGTCGATCCGCGCGACGCCGCCGCGCCGGGCGTGACGGCGCCGGCGCCGCTTCCGCGCAGCGGTCCGTCGCTCCTTCCCGGCGAGACCCGCGTCCGCGAGACCGCCGCCGCCTTCGCGAAGCGTGCCCGGGAGAGCCGGCCGCCGTCGCCGGCCGACGGGATCGTCGACCGCGGGCTCGAGTGGCTCGCCCGCGCGCAGTTTCCCGACGGCCACTTCTCGCTCGGCGCCTGGGATCCCGCCGGGGCGGGCGGCCGGGTGCGACTCCAGTCGGACACCGCCGCGACGGGGCTGGCTCTCCTGGCCTTCCTCGGCGCCGGCCACGACCACTTCGACGGACCGCACCGCGACACCGTGCGGAGGGGGCTCGAGTGGCTCGTCTCGGTGCAGAAGGAGGACGGGGACCTGTTCGTCCGCTCCGATCCGGTCTCCGACAGCTGCGCCTGGCTCTACAGCCACGGCATCGCCACGACGGCGCTGTGCGAGGCGGTGGGGATGACGGGCGACCCGCGGCTCCGCCCCGCCGCACGGAAGGCGATCGCATTCATCGCCTCGGCCCAGCAGCCGGGCCGGGGGGGCTGGCGCTATCTTCCCCGCAGCGACTCCGATCTCTCCGTGAGCGGCTGGATGGTGGTGGCGCTGCGGTCGGGGGCGCTTGCGGGTCTGGAGGTGCCTCCCGAGACGCTCGCCGGCGTCGGCCGTCTCCTCGACGCCTCGGCCCTTCCGGACGAGCCCGGGGGGTTCGTCTACAACACCCGCGATCCGGGGCAGCGGCCCACCGATCAATCGGGCGCGTGCATGACGGCGCTGGGAACGCTGATGCGCCTCCACACCGGCACGCCGCGCGACGATGCGGCGGTGGTCGCGGCCGGCGCGCGGCTGGGGGCGATCCGACCGTCGTACGGCAAGGCGGGCGACCGGAGCCGCGACGCCTATCTCTGGTACTACTCCTCGCAGGTGCTCGTCCACGTCGGGGGAGAAGCCTGGGAGGGGTGGTACCGCCAGCTGACGACGCTCCTCGGGGGGCGGCAGGCGACCCGTGGGCCCGATGCCGGCAGCTGGGACCCCCTCGGGCCGATTCCCGATCGCTGGGGCCCCTTCGGCGGCCGGCTCTACGTCACCGCCCTCCACCTGCTCGCCCTCGAGGTGCCCTACCGGCACCTGCCGACGCTCGACGCCGGGGTCAGCGACGTAACGGAGGAATGATCGTGCTCGGGTTCTCGATTTGATCGAGCAGATCGAGCACGTGATCGGCGAGTTGATCGAGCTGCAGCTGCATCTGGTCGAACGGCGATGGGACGTTCGTCGGGTCCTCGAGCATCGCCAGGCGGAGTTTCGCGATCTCGACCCGGGAGCGGTAGCGCTCGAAGAGGAGTTTCTCCATCACGTCGTCCGCGCGGGGCGTTCCCACCGACTCGAGATCCTCCTGCGCCACCTCCACCGCGGCGCGGGCCCGGGCCTTGTGGCTCTCGAGGCCATTGCCGTGGGGCTGGAGCCGGGTCGCCTCGACGAGGCCCTCGAGAACCCGAACTCGGGCGCTCAGGCGTCGCAGGTCGGTCTCCGTCACCTCGCCCTCGACCCGTTCGTTGACGAGGATCGCCCGCTCGAGATCGAGCCTGGCGAGCTTCAGCCGGGCCTCGGCATAGCGGAGGTGGAGCGCCGAGGAGTCGCCGGCCGCAGGCTCCTCCTCGGCACGGATCTCCGCGCGACAGGCGACGAGGCACAGGGCGAGCAGGATCGGCGACGCGACGCAGCGCCCGGCGGCCCGGGCGACGGAGGAGAGGGGGGCGGACATGGAACTGGTCCCCGGGGCCGACGGTTCGCAAAAAGACCTCTGGAACGATTGTCGCGTCGTCGGGGGAGCCGGTCCAACGGAGCGATGGTCTAGAAGGGCGTGGGGAGGAGCAGCGCGTGGTGGTCGAAGAGGACGCGTCGGCCGAGGGCGTCGATCGCCGGGGTGAAGAAGAGGAGGAAGAGATAGAGGCCCATCAGAGGCACGAAGACCAGTGCCACCGGCACGCGCAGCAACGCCCAGCGCCTCCGATCCCTCGCCGCCGCCCGGTGGGCCGCCCAGCCGACGGCCAGCCGGGCGGGAAAGATCGTGGCGACGAAGATCGGCGTCAGGAAGGGGACGGCGTCGCGGGGCGCGGCGACCACCTTGAAGAGGAACAGCGGCAGCGACAGGCCGTAGAGGATCGACAGCGCCAGCAGCATCACCACCGGCGCCCGCCGCCACCACTCCCGCACGGTGGCCAGATCGCGGAATACCTCCATCCGCCCCTCCGCCGCGAAGCGGGCCTGGAGGAAGGGCACCCACGAGAGCACCGCCGCGAGGCTCGCGGCGCCCAGCAGCGTCACGAGCACCTGACCCGGTCTGGTGGTGTCGCGAAGCGCCGAGAAGAGGACGGTGGGAACGAACAGCCAGAGGAAGGTGCCGACGAAGCCGCGGACGCCGAGCCACAGGAGCCGGCCCGGTGCGACGACGTCGATCACCTGACGGACGGCGCCGGTCGCCGTCGACCAGGCGGTGCCACTGCGGACCGCGTCGACGAGAAGCCGCGCGTTGCGGATCGGGCGGAAGAACGAGACGAAGCTCCCCCCGGCGAACCAGGCGGCCAGCAGATGAACGCCGACGACGAGCGTCGTGACGACGCGGGCGATCGCCCAGCCGCGCTCGGCCGGGCCGCCGGGGGCGACCAGTGCGGCGTCGGCCGCGCCCTGCGCCACGAAGCGGATGACGAGGAGCCAGAGCCAGGTGCCGACGACGATCGCCCCCAGCCGTGGCAGCGCCCCCGCGAAGGGGATGCCGTCGCGGAGCCGGCCCGAACGCACCACGCGCCCCTCCGACTCGAGGAGGAGCCCGAGGGCGAGGAGGTTCACAAGCGGGATCGCCGCCAGGATCGCCGTGAGCAGCCCCAGGCTCGCCAGGCCCACCGTCACCATCACCAGCCACGCGAGCGCCCGCAGCGGGTGCGAAAGCGGCGATGGACAGGGGGGGAGCGTGCCGAAGGGGACGGGAGCCGGCGGCGGGAGCGACGGCGGAGTGGTCGCGAGGGGCGCGACGTCGTCCGCCGGGGAGGGTGCCGACGAATCGGCGGCGTCCGTCGCGACGAAGTCCCCCGCGGCCGCCATGGACGCTCCTCACCCTCACGAATCGCTCAACAGCCCGTCGGGCCGATCATACCGCCAGGGCCGGATCGCCTCCGTTTTTGCTTTCGCCGTAGTCTCGCCGCCCTGCCTGGCCTACGGTCGATCGCGCCGGTCGCCAGGCCGCCGGCGCGGCGGCGACGGCCCGGAGGGGATAGAATCGGGGTCGTATTCCCTGCGACGAGCCCCTGCTCCGCCCCCCCTCCCCTTTCGATCCCATGGCCCGTCTTCCCCGACGCGACGACTGGCTCGCGCTTGCGGCGCTGGGGGCGCTGGTGTTGCTCGTCGGCGCCGCGGCCCGCGATCCGCTCGCCGGCAGACGCGGCCCGGCCGCCGGGAAGCAGGCGTCGAGGGAGTCGGCCCCCGCTCCCGCCGCGCGCGACGAGGCCGCCGCCGTCGCCGCGGTCGATCGGCTCCTGGCGGCGCGGGTGGCGGAGGAGGGAATCGAGCCCGCCGGGCCGGTCGACGAGCTCACGGTGCTGCGCCGCGCGTGGCTCGGGCTCGCCGGCACGATCCCGTCGCTCGAGGAGCTGCGCCGCTTCGAGGCCGACGCCTCTCCCGACCGGCTCGACCGGGCCATCGACACGCTCCTGGAGGAGCGCCGCTCGAGCGACTGGATCGCCCGCCGGCTCGCCTCGGCGCTCATCGGCGACGAGGGGGGGCAGTTCATCGTCTTTCGGCGCGATCGCTTCACCGACTGGCTCGCCGGGGCCCTCCAAGCCGGCCGTCCCTGGGACGACGTCGTCGGCGAGATGATCGCCTCGCGGGGGCTGTGGACCGACGCGCCGGCGGTGAACTTCATCACCCAGGCCGCCGCCGACGGCCGACTCGACGCCGACAAGCTCGCCGGCCGCGTGGCGCGCGTGTTCCTCGGGCAGCGCATCGACTGTGCCCAGTGCCACGATCATCCTTTCGCCCCCTGGAAACAGCACGAGTTCGAGGGGATGGCGGCGGCCTTCGCCCAGGCCCGGCTCTCGGGAGTGGGGGTCGAGGACGATCCCGCGCGGGTCCACCGCATCGAGGCCACGAGCGTCGCCGCCATCGCCACGCCGATGGCCGGCGCCGGCCGCAACGTCCCCCCGAGCGTGCCTTTCGGGGCGGAGTGGCTCGGCAGCGGCGGCACCCACCGCGAGAACCTCGCCGCCTGGGTGGTCCATCCCGGGAACCGCCGCTTCGACCGGGCGATCGTCAACCGTGCCTGGGGCATCCTCTTCGGCCGAGCCTGGCACGAGCCGGTCGACGACATCCCCGATCCGCCCGCGGAAGGCCCCGATCTCCTCGACACGCTCGCCGACGATTTCCGCACGCATCGCCGCGATCTCCGCCGCCTGTTCCGCGTCATCGCCGCGACGCGTCTGTTTCGCAGCGCGTCGACCCATCCCCTCCTCGACGACCCCGCCGGCTGCGATCGCGTGGCGGAGTCGTGGGCGGCGTTTCCGATCACCCGGCTGCGTCCGGAGCAGGTGATCGGGGCGATGGTGGCGACGACGTCGCTGCAGACGATCGACCGCGATTCGCATCTCCTCACCCGCACCATCCGCTTCTTTCGGGAGAACGACTTCATTCGCGAGTACGGCGCCGTTCAGGACGGCCAGGGCCGCTCGCAGCCGGCGACGATCCCACAGGCGCTGTTGCAGATGAACGGCAAGCTCGCCCGCGAGATGGTCGAGGCCAACGCCTTCACCGCCACCGGGCGGATCGCCGGCATGGCCCGCGACGACCGCGAACGCCTCGACCTCGCCTTCCTCGCGGCCCTCTCCCGGCGGCCGACGACGGAGGAACGCGTGGCGCTCGAGCCGCTCCTGACCGAGGCGGCGACCAAGGGCCGCGGCGTCGAGGACGTGGCCTGGGTGCTCGTCAATTCGCCGGAGTTCTCCTGGTCGCACTAGCCTTTCCGCCCGGACGAGCCATTCCATGCCACCGTTCCCCTTCCCTGCCCCGGGTGTCACGCGACGGGCGCTGCTCTCGGCCTCCGCCGGAGTCGGGCTCTCGTTCGCGCTGCCCCCCCTTTCGGCCCGCGCGGCGCGGCTGCGGGGGGCGGAGCGGCCGCGGGCGCTGTTGGTGGTGTGGCTCGCCGGGGGACCGAGTCAGTTCGAGACGTTCGATCCCCATCCCGGCTCGCGTGCCGGCGGGCCGACGAAGGCCATCGACACGCGGATCCCGGGCGTACAGGTCGCCGCCGACTATCCGCGGCTCGCCGGCGTCCTCGACCGCTTCGCCGTGATTCGGTCGCTGGTCTCCAAGGAGGGGGACCACGAACGCGGCCAGTACACCGTGAAGACCGGCTACCGCCCCGACCCCACCGCGGTCCATCCGGCGATCGGTGCCATCGCCGCCCACGAGCTCCCCGCCCCCGCGCTCGAGATTCCCCGCTTCGTCTCGCTCGGGGGTTCCGAGTTCCCCTCGCGCGGCGGCTACCTGGGTGCCGAGTTCGATCCCTACCGCGTCTACAGCCCCGGGGGCCGCGGGCAGAATCTCGTCCCCCACGTGCCGGCCGACCGGCAGGCCCGCCGCCTGGCGGCGCTCGACACGCTCGGCCGCTCCTTCGAACGCGGCCGGAGCGAGGCGGTGAAGCGATCGCTTCACGAGCACGTCGTCCGCGAGGCGCTCACGCTGATGGACTCGGAGCAGCTGGCCGCCTTCGAGATCGACTCGGAGCCGGAGGAGGTGAAGGCCCGCTACGGCGACGGCGATTTCGGCCGGGCCTGCCTCGTCGCCCGCCGGCTCCTCGAGGCGGGGGTGCGGAGCGTCGAGGTCACGCTCGGCGGCTTCGACACCCACGCCGCCAACTTCTCCGGCCACACCGCCCGCGCCGGCGCCCTCGATCCGGCGCTCGAGGCGCTGGTCACCGATCTCGAGAGCCGCGATCTCCTCGACTCCGTGACGATCCTCGTCACCGGCGAGTTCGGCCGCACCCCGTCGATCAACCCGCTCGACGGTCGCGACCACTGGCCGCACGGCTTCTCCTGCCTGCTCGGCGGCGCCGGCATCGCCACCGGACAGGTGATCGGTGCGACCGACCCGGAGGGCGTGTCGAAGATTCCCGTCGATCCGATCGAGATCCCCGATCTCACCGCCACGGTCTTTTCGGCGCTCGGCATCGACTTCGCCCGCGAGCTCGTCACGCCGGTGGGCCGTCCGCTCAAGCTCTCCCCCGGCACCCCCGTCTCCCGGCTCCTCCGCGGCGCGTCCTGACGGCCGAACCACGCCGGAAACGTCCCTCGCAGGCGGGGGCCGCCGCGGAGTAGGATGTCCGACCGGGGAGGACCGCACCATGCTCGAGATTTCCGCCCGCCCGTCGCGCGGCCGCTTCTGCGACGGCCTCGCGCGGCGCGACCTGCTCCGCGTCGGCTCGCTCGCCGCACTCGGCGGCGCGGCACGTGGCCTGTCGCTGCCGGAAGTCCTCGCGGCCGAGGCGGCGGCAGGCCGCGGCGCCGGCACGAAGTCGGTGATCATGATCTATCTGGTGGGAGGGCCCCCCCATCAGGACATGTTCGATCTCAAGCCCGACGCTCCGCGCGAGTTCGCGGGGCCGTGGCGGCCGATCCGCACCAACGTCCCCGGCATCGAGATCTGCGAGGCCTTCCCGAACCTCGCCCGGATCGCCGACAAGTACACGATCCTCAGGGCGATCGTCGGCAATCAGGCCGATCACGACGCCGCGCAGGTCTTCCACGGCCGCGACCCCCGCGAGTCGAAGCCCGCCGGAGGCTGGCCGCAGTTCGGTTCGGTGGTCTCGGGCCTCCTCGGCCCCGCCTCCCCCTCGGCGCCGCCGTTCGTCAGCCTCTGCTACCCCTGCACGCACGGCCCCTACAACGAGCCCGGCCCCGGCTTCACCGGCGCCGCCCACGCCCCCTTCCGCCCCCTCGGCACCGGCCGCGACGACCTCGTCCTCCGCGGCGTCACGCTCGACCGTCTCCACGACCGCCGCCGGCTCCTGGCCGGGGTCGATCGGCTCCGCCGAGAGCTCGACGCCGGCTCCGGCATGCGCGGAATGGACGCCTTCACCGAGCGCGCCGTCGGCCTCCTCACCTCGACCGGCGTCGCCGACGCGCTCGATCTCTCCAAGGAGGATCCGCGCGTCGTCGAGCGCTACGGCACCGGCGACCCGACGGTGTTCATGGACGAGAACGGCGCGCCGCGCGTGCCGCAGAGCATGCTCGTGGCGCGGCGCTTGATCGAGGCCGGCGCCCGCGTGGTGACGCTCAACTACAGCAAGTGGGACTGGCACGGCGGCCCCGGCAACTCGATCTTCAAGCGCGAGGCGGAGGACTTTCCCGTCTTCGACCGGGCCCTCTCGGCGCTCGTCGAGGATCTCCACGACCGCGGCCTCGCCGACGACTGCGCCGTCGTGGTGTGGGGGGAGTTCGGCCGGACGCCGAAGATCAGCGACATCGTCGGCCGCGACCACTGGCCGCAGGTGAACCAGGCCTTCGTCGCCGGCGGCGGTTGGCGGCACGGCCAGGTGATCGGCGCCACCGACCGGATCGCCGCCGAGGCGGTCGCCAGGCCCGTGACCTTCGGCGACGTCTACGCCACCCTCTTCCGCCACCTCGGCATCGACGCCGCCACCACCACCCTCACCGACAATCAGGGGCGGCCGCAGTACCTCGCGGCCCCCGGCGGCCGACCGATTCAAGAGCTCGTGTGATTCACGCCATCGGCCAGAGCACGGCGAGTGCCAGCGTCGCCGCCAGCCCCACGAGCCCTTCGATCGCCACCATCGTGCTCGCGGTCCGGAGCGTCTCGCTCTCGCTCATCCCGGTCATCCGGGAAATGACCCAGAAGCCGCTGTCGTTCATCCACATCCCCGGCTTCGAGCCGCAGCCGATCGCCAGCGCCACGTAGACGGGGTGGTAGGGGAGAGGCGCCTCGAGCGCCATCGGCCCCACGATCCCCGCCGCGGTGATCATCGCCACCGTCGCCGATCCCTGTGCCGTGCGCACCAGGCACGTGACGAGAAACGCCATCGGCAC
>CAWUOA010000040.1:0-15514 GCA_963923225.1 uncultured Planctomycetaceae bacterium | reverse complement strand
GTCAGATGTGTATAAGAGACAGCCCTGGGCGCCGCGCCGGCGCCGGCCCCTTTTCCGGCGCCGGCGCGGCGCCCAGGGTGTCGGCGAGCGAGGCCCACGGATCGTTGGTGTCCGACATGACGACGATGGATTCCTGCGATTGGACGGGGTGGGGGCGACGGCCTCTCGAATCGAGCGGCTGCAGTCGCGTCCGAGGCCTGGAGAATACCAGAAAGGCCGGCCTCGGCGGCAGGGGAGGCAGGCCGTGCGGCCGTGGTGGAGGGCGTGCCTTCCCGCGGACCGCGGGGGAGCGAGCGCCCGCCGATGGGCACCGGGCGCCGCCCGGGCCGGGGACGCGGGAGCCCTTTCGCCCCCGCGTCCGGCTCATCCCGGCTCAGCGCCGCGGGATCGTGAAGTACGAGATCATGCTGCCGTTGTCGGCGACGTCGAACAGCGGGCGGTAGGGGCTCGCCAGGCTGCGGCGGGCCCGGCAGGCCGGGTACCAGACGAGGTTGGCGGAGATGTTCCAGGCCTGCTCCGAGAAGTTGACCTTCTCCGTGGTCGGCAGCGTGACGGTGTTGGCGGACTTGGGGATCAGGTAGGTGAAGGTTCCCTCGAGGGCCAGGCTCCGCGACATCGGGGCCCGCACCAGGGCCCCCACGAGGTTGTCCCCCTGGCCGGTGGCACCGCCCCAGATCTTCAGTTCGTTGGCGTCGCCGAACTGCAGCCGGTAGAAGCCGGTGTACAGGTCGAGGGTGTCCATCGCGGCGGTGTTGCCGCGGCGGCCCGGGGCGAAAAGACCGTTCTGGTTGTACGTGTTGAACGCTCCCCAGAAGCCGAACTCGTTGTAGCCCCAGACGTAGCTGACCTCGCCGCGGACCTGATTGGCGGAGACCGTGTCGTACCAGTTGTCCTGCATGTAGTCCCACACCGCACCGCCCTGGAGGCCGCGGCCCTCGAAGGCCCGGGTGAAGAAGCCGGTGGTGAGGAAGACCTGGTTCCGCGACTGGGCCGACCACAGCGCCGTGCCGTCGGCTCGGAGGATCTTCGTCTGCTGGAAGTCGGCCTGCACGCCGCGCACGCCGACCTGCCAGCCGATGCCGAAGGCGTTCCAGAACGGCATCGACCAATTGAGGTACTCGTTCGTGCCGTAGTTGCCGTGGAGGCCGAGGTCGGTGACGTTCTGGAAGGAGGTCACGCCGGCGCTGGCGGTGAAGTCGCGGTACCACCGCCAGCCGTAGTAGGGACGGCCCAGGCGGCGGAAGAAGGCGAGGATCCGTCCGTCGTGGTCCCACCAGGGATAGCAGCCGGGGCAGAACTCGTCGTCCTCGCACGCGTAGGGGTCGTCGTAGAACGACGGGATGTGCATCTGCACCTCCCCGAACCACGGCCCCGACTCGCCGAAGCCGGAGTCCATCATCATGCCGTCGTCGGGGAAGCCGTAGCCGTCGTCGAGGATGGCGCCATCGCCGAACTCGGGTCCGCTGCCGGGATAGCCACCGCCCATGTCGAGGGTGCCGTCGCCGAAGCCGATCGGGCCGTCCGGTCCGAACGACAGCCCTTCCTCTTGCGGGAAGGACGAGTCGGGGCCCTCGACGAAGGTCTCCCCCTCGGCCGGGGTCGGCCGGCCGGCGCCGGACCGCGCCGCGGGAGGCGCGGGGAGCTCGGCCGGTGTCGGCTGGTCGGCGACGCGCCGGGCCTTGACGCGCGGCCGGGGCATGGATGCGGTCGGCATCGACGATCCCGGCGTCCGCGCCATCACCGACGGCGAGCCTTCCGGGGCCATCGCCAGGCGCTGGCTCGAGGCGCCGGGCTGGCGCGGCGTGAAGCGGATGCCTTCGGGGCCGGAGGCGGCCGCCGGCCGGACGCCGTCACGGCTCGGCACCGGTTCGCCGGCCAGCATCGGACGGGAGACGTCCCCCTGCGGAGCGCGGAAGATGTTCATGCCGAACAGCGACGGCTCGCCGCCACGTCGGGCGGGCTCCGCGGCGGGGCGGCGCACGGTGCCGGGAGAGACTCCCGGCGTGCGATTGCGGCTGGGCCACTCGGCCGGCGCGTCGGCGACGGCCGGGGGCAGCGCGCGCGGTGCCGGGCGGGGGGAACGCGTCGGCGTGCCGGCCTGGCCGCGGTCGGCGGGGCGTGTGTCGGGGACTGGACTGAGCCGGGCCGGGGGGGTGCGCTCCGCTTCGGCGGAATCGTCGCCGGTCCGGACGTTCGCCGCCGCCAGTCCCGCGCCGGCGGCGCCTTCCCCAGGCTCGCCGGCGTCGGCGGCCGCAGGCACCTGCGGCATCGCCGCCGAGCGGTGCGGCGTCCAGCGCAGGGTCCCTGGCTCCGGCGCGGCGGCCTGCTCGTCACCGAGGAGACGCTCGCCCGAGGCGAGCCCCGCCATGGCGAGGAGGGTCACCACGATCCAGCGACGGAATCCGCACGCGACGTTCATGGACGCATCTCCGGGTGCACCCGGCCGGGCCGATGAGCCCTCCGAGTTCCTGCAATCGGAATCGGTATCGGCATCCGCACGACCGGAACTTCCGGGAAAATCTCCGCGACCGACAAAGGCGACGCAGATCACCCGTTTCGCCCCACTTCGGGGCTCCGCCCCCGTCGGCGGGGCCGCGGCGACGGAAGCGGGCGCGTGCCAGGAAAGCTGCCCGTGGGAACGCGAACCGAGGCCGCCGGCGCGAGCTGGGCCAGGTGCGGTTGCGAAGGCGATCCCGGCAGTCTGGGCCGACTCGCCGGCCCGGACTGCCGGGAGGCGTCAGCGGGCGTCGAGGGCCCGGCCCAGGTCGGCGATCAGGTCGGCGGTGTCCTCGATCCCCAGGGCGAGTCGGATCATGTTGTCGTGGATGCCGAAGCCCTGACGTTCGGCGGGGGAGTAGTTCCAGTAGCTCATCACCAGCGGCTGCTCGATGAGCGACTCGACCCCGCCCAGGCTCGGCCCGATGCGCGGGATCCTCGCCGCGTCGACGACCCGCGCGGTCTGCTCCCAGTCGGCACCGCGGACGAGGAACGTCACCAGTCCGCCGTAGCCGCGCATCGAGCGGGCCGCGACCGCGTGGTAGGGATGGCTCTCGAGCCCCGGATACCAGACCCGCTCCACGCGGGGGTGCGACTCGAGGAACCGGGCCACCGCCAGGCCGTTGGCGTTGTGGCGTTCCATGCGGAGGGCGAGCGTCTTCAGGCCGCGCTCGAGGAGATAGCAGTTGTGGGGGGAGTTGATCCCGCCCATGATCCCGCGGAGCGTGCGCACCGGCTCGAGCTTCTCCCGCGCCCCGACGACGACGCCGGCGAGGAGGTCGTTGTGCCCCCCGAGGTACTTCGTCGCCGAGTGGAGGACGATGTCGATCCCGCTCTCCAGCGGCCGCTGGTTGAAGGGGGTGCAGAGCGTGGCGTCGATGAGCGTCGTCACGCCGCGGCGGCGGCCGATCTCGGCGAGCTTCGGGCAGTCGACGACGGAGAGGTGGGGGTTGGTCGGCGACTCGCTGACGATCAATTTCGTGCGCGGACCGATCGCCGCCTCGAGGGCGGCGTAATCGCCGGTCTTCACCTCGCGGAAGGCGACGCCGAACCGGGTCAGGTGCCGGCGGCAGAACTCCCGGCTGCGGTGGTAGCACTCGTCGAAGAAGATCACTTCCTCGCCGGCGTTCAGCCAGGCCATGAGCACGCCGACCAGGGCCGACATGCCGGTGGAGAAGAGGACGGCCATCTCGCCGCCGTCGAGGGCCGCGAGCTTCGCCTCGACGACGCGTTCGCCGGGATTGCCGTAGCGGCCGTATTCCTCGCGGCTGGTCTTCTCCTCGATCAGATCGAGGATGGCGCGGGTGTCACGGAAGGTGTAGGTGGAGGAGGCGACGATCGGATCGGTGACCGCGTCGGCGAGTTTCTGCCGCGCTTCGCCGGCGTGGACGGCGGTGGTGGAGGGGCCGAAGCCGCGGCCGGCGACGAGGCCGGAATCGGTGGCGGCGGCGTCCTGCGGGGGGCTCGAGCCGGAGGAGCGGAAGGGTTCCGGGCTGCTCACGAGAAGGCTCCGCGAAGGGGAAAAGAGCGGAAAAAAGGCCAGCCGCGCGAGTGTAGTCGAGCCCTCCGGGAGCGACAAGGAACCTCGCACGCCGCGGTCGCGTGCGTGCGGAGCGTCCCGTCGAGCGGCTTCCGCGGCCCAGGCTTCGACGGCGAGAGGTAGAATCTCTCCTCCGCGCGGGGGCCCCTCGCCCGCGCGGCACGCCACCGCGAAGGATCGCCCCATGCCGAAACCGACGAAGCCCGCGCCCGCTCCGCCCGCCCCCGCGCCGCTCTGGCCGCCGCGGCGGCTTCTGATCTCGCTCTGCTCGCTCGCCGCGGCGGTGGCGCTGGTGCGCGCCGGCTGGCTCGAATCGGTCGTCGGCGGCGTCATCGACGGCGCGGTCCGCAACATCATCACGCTGATCCTCGCCTTCGCGGCCGTCATGTCGGCGGTGCTCTGGTTCCTGCGCGAAAGCGGCCACTCGGCGTCGCGGAAGCGGGCGCTGGGCTTCGGCCTGGCGGGGCTCGTGGCCCTGGGCCTGGCCACGCTCCGCATCGAACGCGTCAGCGGCGATCTCGTGCCGCAGTTCCGCTTCGTGTGGCAGAAGTCGCCCGACGCGCGCCTGGCCCGGCCTGCGGTGAAGGCTCCCGCCGCCGGAGAGGCCGCCCCCTGGCAGGCCGCCGTCTCCGACTTCCCCCGCTTCCTCGGGCCCGCGGGGGACGGCGCGCTGCCGGCGACGGCCCCGGCGCTCGATCCCGATTGGAAGAGCCGGCCGCCGCGCGAGTCGTGGCGGCGCGAGATGGGCGCCGGCTGGAGCGGCTTCGCCGTCTCCGGCTCGCATGCAGTCACCATCGAGCAGCGCGGCGAGGAGGAAATCGTCACGTGCCTGGCGCTCTCGACGGGAGAGCCCGAGTGGCAGGTGGCCGTGAAGGCCCGCCATCAGACCGTCCTCGGCGGCACCGGCCCGCGGTCGACCCCCACGATCCACGACGGCGTGGTCTACGCGGCCGGCGCCACCGGCTGGCTCCACGCCATCGACGGCGCCACCGGCACGGTCCTGTGGAAGAGAGACGTCCTCGCCGATCTGGGCATCGACGCCGCGGCCTTCGACCTGGCCGTCGCCTGGGGGCGGTCGGGCTCGCCGCTGGTCCTCGGCGACGAGGTCGTGGTGCCGGGCGGCGGGCCGCGGGGCGACGGGCCGGTGGCGCTCGTGGCCTACGATCGGGCCACCGGCGAGCGGCGCTGGACCGCCGGCGCCGACCAGATCAGCTACGCGAGCCCGGCGGTGCTCTCGCTCGCCGGCCGTGACTTCCTCGTCCTCGTCGCGGAGGGGCACGTCGTCGGCTTCGATCCGGCCACGCACGAGGAACTGTGGCGCTTCCCCTGGCCGGGCCACAGCCAGTCCGACGCCTCCTGCTCGCAGCCGGTGGTGATCGGGCCGAGCCGGCTCTTCGTCTCCAAGGGCTACGGCATCGGCTGCGCCGCGTGGGATCTGTCCCGGACTGCCGACGGCACCTGGACGGCGACCGAAGCCTGGCAGAACAAGTCGGCGATGAAGACGAAGTTCACCAACGTCGTCCTCCACGACGGCCATCTCTACGGCCTCTCCGACGGCATCCTCGAGTGCATCCGCGCCTCCGACGGCAAGCGGGCGTGGAAGGGGGGCAGGTACGACCAGGGGCAGTTGCTCCGCGCGGGCGACCTGCTCGTCGTGCAGTCGGAGCCCGGGGACGTGGTGCTCGTCGAAGCGACGCCGGAGGCCCACCGCGAGGTGGCGAGACTCGCGGCGCTGTCCGACCAGACCTGGAACAACCCGGCGATCGCCGGCGACCTGCTCCTGGTGCGGAACGCGGTCGAGGCGGCCTGCTACCGGCTCCCGCTCCGCGGCGGCGCGGCGGTTTCCCCGCAGGTACCCGCGGCCCCGTCCCCCGAGGAGCCTGCCACGGCGGCGGATGCATCGGCCGAATCAGGGGCCGCGACCGAGCCCCCGGCGGGGGGCGGCGCATGACGTCGCCGGTGCCGGGAGCCCTCGCCGGCCGGACGGCCCTCGTCACCGGCGGCACCAGCGGCATCGGCCGGGCGGTGGCGCTGCGGCTGGCGGCGGCCGGCGCCCGTGTGGCGATCCATGGCCGCTCCGCGGCGGCCGCCGACGAGGTCGGCAGGCTCCTCGCGGTGGGGGATCGCTTCGCCGGCCGGTTCCTCGCCGACCTCTCCGACCCGGCCGCGGTCGCGCGGCTCGCCGCCGACGTCGCGACGGCGCTGCCCGATCTCGACACCGTGGCCCTCGTGGCCGGCGCCGACGTCCTCACCGGCGCCCCCGCGGCCTGGAGCTTCGAGCGGAAGCTCGAGGAGCTCCTCTCGGTCGATCTGGTCTCCACGATGCTCCTCACGCGCGCCTTCGGCCGGCGGATGAAGGACCGCTTCGCCGCCGAGCCCACGGTGCCCCCGTCGGCCCGGGGGACGATCGTCACCATCGGCTGGGATCAGGCCGAGGCGGGGATGGAGGGGGACTCGGGCGAGCTGTTCGCGGCGACGAAGGGGGCGGTGATGGCCTTCACGCGGAGCGCGGCCCGTTCGCTCGCGCCGCAGGTGCGCGTCAACTGCGTGGCCCCGGGATGGATCCGCACGAAGTGGGGCGCGCACGCCAGCGAAGCGTGGCAGAAGCGCGCCGTCCGCGAGAGCATCCTGCGCCGCTGGGGGGAGCCGGAGGACATCGCGGCGGCGGTCGAGTGGCTCGTCTCGCCGTCGGCGAACTTCGTCACCGGCCAGATCGTCCCGGTCAACGGCGGCTTCCGCCGGGCGTGAGCCGGCGGAGGTGCTCATCCCCCGACGAGCATCGTGAGCCTCACGAAGCTGATCTGCGTCGCGGGCGTCACGGTGAACGCCTCGTCGAGCCCGGCAGCCTGCCGGTCGTCGACGAGGATCAGGAAGCCCTTGCGGGAGAACGCCTCCAGAGCCTTCTCGTACTGGGGCTTCCATTCGATCGTCCGGTGACGGTTCATCCGGTATTCCGTCCGGCCCTGCTCGAGGACCCGTTCGCTGTCGGCCGGCTGGACGAGGCCGCGGAACACGGCGTCGTGCCCGCGACGGTTGAAGTCCTGCACCTCCTGGTAGACCCGTTCACGGATCAGGTCCCTCACGGTGATCCGCTCGCCCGGAATCTCGAGCGGGATCTCGTGCACGACGGCGCCCGCCGCGGTCTCGTCGCGAATCGTCACGGTGACTGACATCGGTGGCCTTCCTCTCTCGAACACGCCGGGTGTCCCGTCCCTATCCGTCGATCTGCCGGACGATCGTCGGGTCGTCGATCCGTGTGTCGTCCGCCAGGAGGATCGCCTTGCTGACGATGATCGACAGCGTCGTGTCCCCTTCGAAGGGGAGGTAGAGATCCCGGTCCGGGTCGCGGGCGCGGCTGTTCGGCACGATACACAGGTACTGGTCGTTCGGCTCCATGAGGATGTTCCCCGAGCCGAGGTGGATGCGATAGGTCCGCTTGTCTCCGCGGACGACGAGGAACCGGTCGCTGAACGAACACCGCTCGGCGATCGCCATTCGCGGCACGAGCCGTTCGAGCACCTCTTTCCTCGTCGCGGCCGACCCGGTCAGCGCCCCGAAGGCGAAGTCGTTCCAGTAGGTCCGGTAGCGGCCCTCCGGGCCACCGTCCTGCCAGGTCGGGTCGTTCGCGATCGACGAGACGCCGACGAAGAGATCGACGTCGCGCATGATCTCGGAGAAGACGAGCGCCGGAACCTCGGCGAGCGGCACGGGGTCGTTGATCCGCCCCTCGCCCGGGCCGTCGGCCGAGCTCCCGTATCCGCCGCCCCCGGCGTGGGCCCGGGTCGGGGCGGCGCCGGTGCGGTAGAACCGCACCTGGTCGGTGGAGAGCCGCAAATAGGAGCCCGCGTCGTTGACTTCCTCGCCGGCCCCCTCGATCCAAAACTCGGCGCGGAGCCCGAACCGGGGCAGGTCCTTCGTCGCCGGTGGATACTCGGCGTCCACCGCCAGCCGGAGCTTGTTCTTCCAGCCGCGGGCGGCGCACAGAGCGTGAAACTGGTGCTGCCGCAGGACGTGGGCGGCGAAGCGGTTGGAATAGGTGGCCGTGGTCCGCTCGGCGTCGGTGAGGAGATAGATCTCCCGGTGCGCTTGCTTGAAGGGCTGCGTGACGGCGAGCTCCTCGAGCCGGCGCCGCCACTGGCCGATCTCGCCGGGAGTGCCGTGCAGCGGATGCCAGAGGGTGATCTCGGCGGTGGCGCCGTGGGGAATCGCTCCGCCGCGCGCGTCGGTCGGCACGCCGTCGACGAAGAACGCCGGCGTGCCGTCGACGCACCACAGGAGACGCCCGGCGATCGAGCCCACGAGCGGGTGGTCGAGGTAGCGTTCCCGCCAGCGGGCGATCGGCCAGCTCTTCTCCTCGAGGAACATCCCGTCGATGCGATCCCGCTGGGCGGGGAGCATCGCGCGGATGTCCTTGAGCGAGCGCTGCAGCTCGGCGAGCTCTTCCGCGTGGGCGGCCTTCGCCTTGGCGGGAGTGGCCTTGAGCGTCTTGCCCGAGGCATCGAGCCAACTGAGTATCACGTCTGATCCGGTCACCTGCAGCACGGCCGAGTAACCGCCGAACGGCTCGACCCGGCGGCCGACCTCCTCGAGGCCGTAGGAGGGGACGCCGAGCTCCTCGATCTCGTGGCGGGGAAGCGCGAGCGCCGCCGCCGCCGCGTCGAAGGCGCGTTCGATCTCCTTCTGCGCGGTGCCGAATCGCACCCGGGCCTTGAGCATGGCGAGCTGGCCCACGGCGTCGGTCGTGGCGATCTCGGCGAGCGTCGAGACCGCCGCGTTGCCGACCTTCACCGCCCGCGGACCGACGCCCGGTATCTTCCGGTAGGCCGAGAGTGCCACGCTCGTGACGTCCCGCACGAGCGAATCCCGGTCGGGAAGCAGTGCGGCGCACCACAGCAGACCGCGCAGGCAATCGGCGTTCTCCGGGTGGATCACGTCGCCGGCGCCGCGCGTGTCGCCGATGAACGACGGCAGCGTGACGTCCGAGCGGCCTTCCGACACGAGCGGGAGCCAGCGCCGCAGCGCGTCGCGATAGGCCGGCGTTCCGATCCCTTCCACGAGGCGCCGGGCCGTCGTGAGCCACTTCGCCGACGGGCGGGCCGACGTCGCCGTGCGCGTCTGCTCGAGCAGGCGAATCCAGGCCGCCCGGGGGGCGGCGGGGGCGTCGGTGAGATCCCGGTTCAGGGCGTCGGCCCAGGCTTCCCCGGGGACGAGGAAGAACTCGGCTCCGTCGCCGACCAGCGCCGTCACGCGACGGACGTCGTCGGAAGCGACGCCGAGCGGCGGACCGGGGACGAGGGCGTTGCGGAACAGCGAGAGGACGTGGCGTTCGCCCTCGGTGAGCGGCGACTCCACAGCGTGACGCTCGGCATCCCCGAGGAACCGCCCCGCCTGCCCCTCGAGCCCCGCGGCTTCGAACGGAAGGGTCGCGAGGGCGAGGAGGAGATCGAAGAGGGTGTCGCGATCGGGCCGACAGGGCCGACGGTGGAGTTGCCCGGCGACGGCCCTCGCGGCGACCCGCGATTGCCAGAGGAGGCGGTCTTCGAAGTCGACGCTGCCCGCCATCAGCGCCGCGGCGTGACGTTCGAAGGCGGCGAGGATGACCTTCGCCAGCGCCGCCTCGTCGAGGGCGAGGATGGCCCGGCCGGCGGGGAAGGTGCCGATGTCCGGCTCTGACTGGGTGAATCGCCCGGCGGTCTCGGAGAGCAGGGCCCCCACCATCGCGTGTTCGCGGCGGAGGGGGGAGTCGTCGGGCATGGCGAACCGGTCGGGTTCGAGAAGCGTCGTCGTCGGCTCGGCATCCCCGCCGGCGATCCCCGCCAGCCGCTTGATCGGACGGAGCACGGAGGGGGAGCCGGCCGGTGCCGGTCGCGGGGGGGCCAGACGCGGACTCTCCGCCGGGAGACTCTGCGGAGCGTTCGACGGCGCACAGATTCCCTCGATCGTCGTGGCGAGTCGCTCCTCCGCTTTGCCCCCACCGACGCGCAGGCTCTTGGCGAAGCGCCGCAGGAGGGGCGTGAGGTCCTCGTCGAGGCCGTGCGTCTCCGCATGGCGGATCAACGCGCGGGCGATCGCTCCGAGCGGATAGCTGTAGCGCGACAAGTTCCGCGACTCGATGCACCAGGTCGCGAGCAACGCGAGGTCGTTCCGTCGCAGCGGAAGCGAGCGACGCAGCAGCGTGTGGATCACCGCTCCCGCCTGACGGCGGCGTCCCCACACCTCGGCCCACTCGGGGCGGAAGTGCACGTTGTTCCGATCGGACTCCGTCTCGCCCGCATCGCGGAGGCGATCGGCCTCCCGGTCGAGGTGGATGGCCTGGATCGTCGCCGCGACGGCGATCCGCCGGGCCCGTTCGGTGCCGCCCCCGAGGAGTGCGGCTCCGCTGGGGAGGGTCTTCAGGTCGGTCGTCTCGTAATGACGGTCGCCGGCCCGGCGGAAGGCTGCCTCGACGAACGCCGCGACGGCGGCGTGCTCCTCCGCGAGCGGATCGTCCGCGGCGCAGGAAAACCATCTCGGCTCGAACGGCTGGGTCACGGGACGGTCCACGCGGAGGGAGGAGGCGGACCGCGGATGATACCGGTTCCCGAGCAGGCGCCCGGTATCGGCTGGCCTCGGTGACACCGGCACGATCGGGGAGTTGCGGGGGGGAGAAGGTACACTTCCTCGGGCGAGACTGGCCCCGGCGCCGGAAGGCGAGCACCAGCGAGGCGACCATGTCACCGACCAGAGGACAAACTCTGGGACTCGTCGGCACGGCGTGACCGACCAGCGGCGGTTTTCCCGGCAGGCCGATGCACGATCGTCGAACCGGCGAACCGAATCCCGGCAGGTGGCGATCCACACTCGGCACGCGATTCAGAACGTGACGACCGGGCCACCGTCGTCGGGCGTCGCTGCGGCCGATTCGTCCGGCGCCGTCGCCTCGACCTGCGGAATCTCGCGGACGCGCGGGATGCCGGCGAGATCGAGGAAGTTGGCGAGCAGCCGGAATCCGTGCGCCGTGAGGATCGACTCGGGGTGGAACTGCACCCCCGCGATCCCCGCCCGGCGGTCCTCCACCGCCATGATCGTCCCGTCGCGATCGAGCGCGGTGATCGTGAGCCGGGCCGGGAGCGACTCGCGCTCGATGACGAGCGAATGGTAGCGGGCCGCGGCGAAGGGGGTGGGGATGCCGGCGAAGAGATCGACGCCGTCGTGGAGGACGAGGCTCGCGCGGCCGTGCATCGGCTCGCGGGCCCGCACGATCCTCGCGCCGAGCGCCGCCCCGATCGCCTGGTGGCCGAGGCAGACGCCGAGGATCGGCACGCGGCCGCGGAAGGCCCGCACCGCGGCCACCGAGCAGCCGGCCTCGAGCGGCGTGCAGGGCCCGGGGGAGATGACGATCGCCCCGGGGCGCATCCGCTCGAGATCGCGCGGGCCCACCTCGTGCGCCGGCACGACGAGCACGGCCGAGCCCAGGAGCCGCAGATAGCGTGCGAGGTTGAAGACGAAGCTGTCGCGGTTGTCGAGGAGGACGATCATGGCGGGTCTCCCGGCCGGGCCGCCGCGGCGGCGCTTCCGAGCGACGCCAGGACGCGCAGCATCCCCTCCGCCTTGTGGAGGCTCTCGGCATGCTCCGCGGCCGGGTCGCTCGCCGCCGTGATCCCGCCGCCTGCGGCGAACGTCGTGGCGCCGTCCGCGGCCACGAAGGTGCGGATCAAGAGATTGAAGTCGGCGTCGCCGTCGAGACCGAGCCAGCCGATCGATCCGCAGTAGGCGCCGCGCGGCACCGGCTCGAGAGCCGACACGATCTCGCAGGCGCGGCGCTTGGGGGCGCCGGTGACGCTGCCCCCGGGGATCGCGGACAGCAGCGCGTCGAGCGCCGTGCGGCCGGCGGCGAGGCGGCCGGTGACGATCGACACCAGGTGCTGCACCGTGGCGTAGCGTTCGAGGCGGCAGAGGGCCTCGACGCGGACGCTCCCGGGCGTGCAGACGCGCGCCAGGTCGTTGCGCACCAGATCCACGATCATCACGTTCTCGGCACGGTCCTTGTCGCTCGAGCCGAGATCGTCGCCGGCGTAGAGGTCGGCCTCGGGCAGGGCGAGCACGCGGCGCGTCCCCTTGATGGGGTGCATGCGGGCGAACCCGCGGGTCACCGAGAGGAGCCGCTCCGGCGACATGCTCGTGATCCGCGCGGTGCCGCAGTCGTAGCTGGCCGCGAAGGGGGCCGGATTCACGTCGCGGGCGCGGAGGTGGAGGGTGGTGGGATCGGTCTCGCCCGCCACGGCGAGCCGCTGCGCGAGGTTCACCTGGAAGACGTCCCCCGCGCGGACGAACTCGATCCCCGCCGCCACCATCGCCCGGTAGTGCTCGGGGGAGTGCGTGGAATGGACGCCCGGGTGGCCCGCCAGCGGGACGGCGGGGCCGGAGGGGAGACGCGGAGGCGCGGTCTCAGCGGCCGCGGCGCGGCGGCCGACGAGATCGAGCACTGCGTCGAGTCGTTCCTGCGCGCGCGAGGCACGCGCCACCGGACCACGGGCCGGCACCCCCTGCGAGACGATCCACGCCCGGCGGGCGTCGTGGTCGAAGGTGAAGACGACGTCGTAGAGCCCCAGCGACACCAGCGGCACGGGCGCCCCGGGGCCCGGGGGCGCCGCGACGTCGACGAGCGTCAGCCCCGCCTCGTAGGCGAAGAGCCCCGCGAACCCACCCTGGAAGGGCGGGAGGCCCGGGATCGGCTGACAGGGGAGATCGCCGAGGATTCCGCGCAGGCGCGCCAGTGCCAGGGCCACCCGCTCCGCGGCCCCCTCTCCGGCGGCGACGTCGATCGCGAGGATCGGATCGACGGCCAGAGAGGAAAACCTCCCCAGCCGCGGCGCCGTCGACGGGCCGGCGGAGGGGGCATCGACGAGCGCACTGTCGAGGAACAGCCGCCGCGGGGCGCCCGCGAACGCGGCGAAGAGCGCGTGGGCGTTCGTCTCCGATGGCAGTTCGGCGACGACCGCGCCCGACGGCGTCACCACGCGCCGCGCCGGCCGCCACCCGCGCGGAATCCCGTGGGCGCCGGTCACGGTGCCTCCTCCGCTGGCGTCCCCTCGGCGCCGCCAGCACCGCCCGCGGCACGGGCGGCGGCACGCGACGGGCCATGCGAGATCTCCGGCCGCGTGAGGAAGCCCCAGTCGAGCGCACGGTCCTGGAGGTAGTCCTTGCCGAGCGTCAGCGCCGTCACCGCCTTGGCCGCCTCGTAGCCGAGGTAGAAGGCGTGCGAGGCGTCGAGTGACTTCCCCCGCTCCCGCTCGAGCGCCGAAAAGAGGGCGAAGGGATCGGCGTCGGCCAGGTGGAGGTCCTTCCCCACCAGATGCACTTCGCCGCGCTCGGCGAAGAGCCGGTAGCTCGTGTCGCGGATCGCGGCGGCGAGCCTGTCGAGGGCGTCGTCGCCATGGGCCGCCGGACGCCCGGCGCGGAGCGTGACGAGCTTCGGCTCGACATGCTTGGGGAGCGTGCGCCGGGAGACGGCGTGGTGGACGAGCCGGCGGCCGAGGTCGCACTCGCGGACGCTCGACGCCGCCCAGTGGATCACCTCGGTGGTCAGCACCGAGCCGATGCCGACTTCCGCGCAGAACCCGAGCAGGAGGACGTTGACGCCGGCGGAATCGACGTCGGTGAGCTCGGTGAGATTGCCGATCCCCATGAGCATCGCGGCGTCGGGGAAGCGCCGGCGCGTGTCGAGGTACCGGCCGAGGCTGGCGGCGAAGCCGAAGCCGATCGGCTCGAGGACCGGATCGATGCGGTAGCTCACGCCGGCCCGGTCGAGCGTGGCGAGCGTGACGTCGAGCCCTTCGAGGGTCGAGGGGACGTCGGGGATGGCGACCACTTCGACGCCCCAGTCGGCCGCCCTGGCGGCATTGGTGGAGTTCACCGAGAGGACGAGGGTCGCGCCGGCGGCGACGGCCGCGGCGACCTCGCTCGGGTCGAAGCTGTCGATCGACACCCGGTGGCCGTCGTCGACGAGCCTCCGCACGACGTCGCCGACGCCGCTCCAGCCACCGCCGGGATCACAGCCGAGATCGATCCTGTCGGCCCCCTCGGCGCGGAGGCGGCGGGCCTCGGCGAGGATCGCCTCGGGGGCGAGGCGCGGGGCGTGGTTGATCTCGGCGAGGATCTCGATCGAGTGGCCGCCGTAGCCGGCGAGATCCTGCGCGCGCCGTCCGAAGTGCTCGTCCATGCGGCGCAGGTCGTCGGGGCCGCGTTCCACCGGCAGGCCGCAGGCCTCGCGGATCGGCTCGAGCGGACCGGAGGCGAGTCCCGGAACGATGACCCGACCGGTGCCCGGCGGCACCTCGATCCGTTTGGCGATCCAATCGGTGGTCATCAGCGCCGCGACGGTGATGTTCATCACCTGCACCGTCGGCTCGAAGCCCGCCTCCGGCGCCAGCCGCGCGAGCACCTCCTCGAGCGACGGTGCCGCGAGCCGGCCGGTGACGAAGTGGATGCGTTCGCGGACGGTCACGGTGGCGTGGGGCCGGGGCGGATGCGGTCGATGCGGGAAGACCCGATTCTATCCCGGGGCGAGCCGGGGCGACGTCCGCGGGCCGCAGCGGCGTGGAGAGGGCGCGGGGCGGCGGAACCCCGCGTCGGGCGGCACCTGCTATCCTTTTTCCCGCGTTCCCGCGGCCGTTTTCGCCGCGGCCCGTCCCCATCGGAGATTTCCCCATGCTTTCCTTCCCCCGCGTGCTCTCCCTGGCTCTCGCCGTGGCAAGTCTGTCGATGGCGGTCGACACCGCCACCGCCGCGGAGGGGCGCCTCTACGAGATGCGCACCTACTGGGCGCCGCCGGGGAAGCTCGACGCGCTGCATGCCCGCTTCCGCGACCACACCACGAAGCTCTTCGCCAAGCACGGCATGACCAACGTCGGCTACTTCGTCCCCGCCGGCGAGAACCCCGACCGCAAGCTCGTCTACTTCCTCTCCTACCCCGATCGGAAGGCGCGCGACGCCTCGTGGGCGGCGTTCGTCGCCGACCCGGAGTGGAAGGCGGCCCACGCCGCCTCCGAGAAGGATGGCAAGCTCGTGGAGAAGGCGACCGAGACGTTCCTCGTGGCCACCGACTATTCCCCCGCGCTCGACACCGCGCCGGGCAAGGCGGGAAGGGTGTTCGAGCTCCGCACCTACACCGCGACGCCGAAGAACCTCCCCCACCTCGACGCCCGCTTCCGTGACCACACCGTGAAGCTCTTCGGCAAGCACGGCATGACCAACCTCGTCTACTGGCACCTCGCCCCGGGGAGCGCCGAGGAGGATCGGAAGCTCGTCTATCTCCTGGCCCACGACTCGACCGACGCGGCGAAGAAGTCGTTCGACACCTTCCGCCAGGACCCCGACTGGACGGCGGCCCGGAAGGCCTCCGAGGAGAAGGCGGGCGGGTCGCTCACCGAGGCAAGCGGCGGCGTCCTCTCCGAGTTCCTCGTCCCCACCGACTACTCCACCTGGAAGTGAGCGGCG
>CAWUOA010000039.1:0-15598 GCA_963923225.1 uncultured Planctomycetaceae bacterium | reverse complement strand
TGGTGCTCACGATCCACGACCTCAACTTCCTCCACGAATCCCCGCACGACGACCAACTGGCGACGATCGACCGCAAGCTCGCCGACATCCAGGCGAAGGTCGACCGGGCGAGCGTGATCGTCACCGATTCGGCGTTCGTCGCCGCCGACGTGGCCCGCCACGTCGAACTCCGCGGCAAACCGGTGCACGTCGTGCCGCTCGGCGTGCCGGAGCCCGCCCCCGCATCGGCGGCCCGCCCCCCCTTCCTCCCCGAAGGGCCGTTCCTGTTCACCGTGGGAAACTGCCTCGCGCACAAGAATTTCCACGTCCTCCTCGATCTCGTCGAACGCCTGCCAGGCCAGCGGCTGGTGATCGCCGGGAAGAAGGCCACCCCCTACGGGGCGTTCCTCGAGCGGGAAGTGGCGGCGCGGGGCCTCTCCGCGCGCGTGATCATGCCCGGCGAGGTCTCCGACGGCGACCGGCAGTGGCTCTACGAGCGGTGCGAGGCGTTCCTCTTCCCTTCGCTCACCGAGGGCTTCGGGTTCCCGGTGCTCGAGGCGATGCTCTGCGGGAAGCCGGTGTTCATGTCGCGCCGCACGAGCCTCCCGGAAATCGCCGGGGACCGGGGCTTCTTCTTCGACGCCCACGACGGCGATTCGCTCGCCGCAGCCTGGTGGTCGGGCATGGGGCGGTGGCACTCCGACCCCGATGCCCCGGCGGCGGCGCGGCGCCACGCCCTCGGCTTTTCCTGGCAGCGGATGGCCCGCGGATACGCCGACGTCTACGCCGGGCTGACGGGGGCCGGCGTCCGCCTCACCGCCTGAGCGGGTGGCGCGGCCGAAGCTGGCCTTGGGACCGGCCCGCAGGCCTGCTACCGTCCCGGTGGCGGCGGCCCTCCGGCCGGCCGACCACCGCCACGGACGGCGGTTCACCGAGGATGGCAAGGGAGGCTCTCGATGCAGCGGCGCGCGTTGGTCACCGGTGTCACTGGGCAGGACGGCTCCTATCTCGCCGAGTTGCTCGTGGCGAAAGGGTACGAGGTGCACGGCCTCAGGCGCCGGTCGAGCACCTTCGGCACCGAGCGCATCGAGCACCTGATCCGCGGCGGGGACTGCGGCGTCCAGCTCCACTACGGTGATCTCTCCGACGGCAACGGCCTGGTGCGCCTGATCCGCCAGATCCGGCCCCACGAGGTCTACAATCTCGCCGCCCAGAGCCACGTCCGCGTGAGCTTCGACCAGCCGGCCTACACCGCCGACGTCACCGCCGTGGGCACGCTGCGTCTCCTCGAGGCGCTCCGCGACGTCCAGGACGACACCGGCGAGCAGATCCGCTTCTACCAGGCGTCGAGCTCGGAGATGTTCGGCAAGGTGGTGGAGACCCCGCAGCGCGAGACCACCCCCTTCTATCCGCGCAGCCCCTACGGCGTGGCCAAGGTCTACGGCCACTGGATCACGGTCAACTACCGTGAGAGCTACGGGATCCACGCCTCCTGCGGAATCCTCTTCAACCACGAGAGTCCGCGCCGGGGCGAGACGTTCGTGACGCGGAAGATCACCCGCGCCGCCGGCCGCATCAAGGTCGGCCTCCAGGACAAGCTCTCCCTCGGCAATCTCGACGCCCAGCGCGACTGGGGCTTCGCCGGCGACTACGTCGAGGCGATGTGGCGCATGCTCCAGCAGCCCGCCGCCGACGACTACGTGGTGGCGATGAACGAGCTCCACACCGTCCGCGAGTTCTGCGAGCTGTCGTTCGGACGACTGGGGCTCGACTACCGCGACTTCGTCGAGATCGACCCCCGTTACTTCCGGCCGGCGGAGGTCGATCTCCTCCTCGGGGACGCCACCAAGGCGCGGACCGAGCTGCGGTGGACGCCGCGGGTCGGCTTCAGGGAGCTGGTGGAGATGATGGTCGACTCCGATCTCGAGCTCGCCAAGCGCGAGAGGGAGATCGGCGCCTCCGCGCCGGTGTCGCGACGCGCGGCGGCTTGAGCGCGGCGGCGTCCGGGACGAGGCTCCGAGCGGGAGGCGGGGAATGATGAGACTGCGGTTCGGCCGACGGAGGCGAGGCCCCTCACGCGCCGATGTCCTGTGGGCCCATTCCCACCTGGTCGGCGGCCCGCCGCCCGACGAGGCGACCGTCCGTGGGCATGTCGAGGGAAGCGACAGCTACAAGGGCTTCATCGAGCGCCTCGTCGGTTCGTCGGCGTTCATCACCCGACGATCGTTGGCCCCCGAGGGCTTCGTCTACGACGACTCCCGCCACGTCCGGCAGCGCGTCCTGCCGCTCCTGGCGGCGCTGCGTCCGATGCGCGACCGCGGCACGGCGAAGATCCGCGTGGGGAAGGATTTCGACGGCGGCTACGTGATGCTCGACGACTTCGTCGGCGTGCGAGCGGCGTACTCGATCGGCATCTGCAACGACGTCTCGTGGGACACGTGGGTCGCCGATCGCGGCATCGACGTCTGGCAGTACGACCACACGATCGACCGACTGCCGCGGAGCCACCCGCGCTTTCATTGGTTCCGCACCGGGCTGGCAGCCGTCCCCGCCGCCGACATGGAGACGCTTCCCCGGCTCGCCGCCGCCAACGGCCACGACGACGGCTCCGATCTGATCCTCAAGTGCGACATCGAGGGATGCGAGTGGGAGGTCTTCGGGTCGATCGACCCGACGTTCCTGCGCCGCTTCCGCCAGATCGTGCTCGAGGTCCACGACCTCCACCGGCTCGTCGAACCGGCGTTCCTCGCCGACGTGTCGAAGGCGGTCGCCGCGCTGACGTCGCATCATGCCGTGGTCCACGTCCACGGCAACAATCACCGCCCCTACGCGATCGTCGGCGGCATCCCGCTCCCCTCGGTGATGGAGCTCACGTTCGCGCGCACGGCGGGCCGCGACCTCGTGCCCGAGACGGACGCCTTTCCGACCCCGCTCGACATGCCCTGTCATCCCGACCTGGCGGACTTCGCCCTGGGCTCGTTCGTCTTCTGACGGCCGGGGCCGGCCGCCCCGGCCCTCCAGCCCGTCCCTCCGCCCTCCGGGAACCGCGTCGGATGCCAGTGCCGTCGGCCGCGATCGCAAGCCTCCTGCCCCTCCACGTCGTCGGCGGCGGGGAGAGGTTCACCCTCGACACCCACCGTTCGGCCCTCGCCGCCGGCGACGGGGTCGATCTGTGGTGCGCCGCCGACAGGCACCCGTCGAGCGAGGCACACGCCCGGCGGATGGCCCGGCCCTGGCTCCGGCTCGAACGCGAGGGGGGCGCCGTCGTCCCGTGCGAGAAGATCCCGTTCCGGGAGTTCCTGCGGCGGCAGGGGGACTACGACACCGTGGTCGTCCATCAATACCTCGCCGACGTCTGCACCATCGACATCCTCGCCGCCGCCCCTCCGCGGCAGCGGGTGTCGCTGGCGAGCCTGGGGGCCGAGTCGATCGCCAAGGTGTTTCCCAGGGTCTTCGAACCGCACCGCGGCGTCGACGTGGTGGAGATCTCCGCCTACGCGGCGGCCCGCTCGGCGGAGCGAGGGGTGCACGCCTGCAGCCACTCCGCCGGCGTGTGGCGGGCCGATCTCCGCCCCCTCGCCCGACGGACGGCCACGGGGCCGTTGCAGGTCGTCGCCATCGGGCGCTTGCTGCCCCACAAGGCGTTCGAGATCGCCATCGACGCGGTGGGCGGGATGGGGGCGGATGCGTCCCTCTCGATCGTCGGCCCGCCCAGCGGCGATCACGCCTACGAGCGGCACCTCAGGTCCCGCGCCCGCCGCGGGGGCAACTCCCGGATCACCGGACTGCTTCCCGACGCCGAGCGCGACCTCCTGCTCGCCCGGTCGGACGTCCTCGTGGCCAACTCGAGCCACCTCACCTGGGCCGGCAAGCGGCTCGACCAGCCGGAGCTGTTGGGCCTGGTGATCCTCGAGGCGGTGGCCAGCGGCGTGCTTCCGATCGTCTCCGACATCCCCTCGTTCCGCGAAGTGGCGACGGCGCTCGGTCTGGAGGAGTGGATCTACCCCGAACGCGACGTCGCGGCGCTGCGTGCAGCCCTCCGCCGGGCCGCCGCCCTCTCCGCCGACGATCGGCTCGCCCTCCTCGTCGAGGCCCGCGCCGCGGTCGAGCGGTCGTACCTGTGGGACGACTACTGGGCCCGTCTCACCGGCCGCGGGCCGATGGTGGAGGCCCTGCCTTCGGCACGCGCCGCCTGACCCGGATCGATTCATGAAGCTCCTCTTCGTCACCAACCTCTTCCCCCCCCACGTCGTCGGCGGCTACGAGATCGGCTGCCTGATGAACGCCTCGGCGGCGGCGCGCGCCGGGCACGAGGTCCGCGTGGTGACGTCGATCGCCTTCGGGTCGCTCGTGCGCCAGTCGCAGGCCCACGGCCTCGACGTGCGGCCGGTCTTCCAGCCGGTCCTCGACTACGAGAAGGGGGAGCGGTTCTACCGGCGCCCCGGCGACTTCGCCGGCATCGGCGGGATCGTGCCGGGCAACTGTGCGGCTCTCGCGGAGGCGATCCGCGGGTGGCGACCGGACGCGGTCTGGATCCACAATCCGCTCGGCCTCGGCCCGGTGGGGATCCTCGAGACGGCCGTCGCGGGCGACGCGCCGGTCATCCTCCACCTGATGGACGACCTCGACGAGGGCGTGGAGGACTCCCAGAACGGCTTCGAGCTGACGGGGCGCTGGGCGGCTGCGAAGGCCCGCACCCACGCGATCGCCTGCTCGCGGCGCGTGCTCCGGGAGAACGGCCGGCTGGGGGGCTTCGCGTCGGCGGAGGTGATCCCCGGCGGTGTCGACGCCGCCGTCGTGGCCCAATCGGGCGCGGGCCCCCGTCGGCCGTGGCGCCGAGGGGAGACGGTGCGGATGGTGTCGTTCGGCCAGATCACCTCGAAGAAGGGGGTCCAGCACGTCGTGGCGGCGCTCGGCCTGCTCCGCTCGTCGATGGGCCTCGACGTGGAATTGCACCTCGTCGGCCGTTGCGAGGCGGAGTTCGCCGCGGAGCTGCGCGGGATCGCCTCGGCAGCCCGGTGCCTGGAGGCGGTGCACTGGCACGGCCAGCGGAAGCAGCGCGATCTCCACGACCTGCTCTCGACGATGCATCTGGCGGTGCTGCCGCTCAACGAGGACGAGGCCTTCGGCTACGTGGCGCCCGAGGCGGCGCTTCACGGGATGTGCGTGGCGATCGGGCCCGCCGCCGGATGCGTCGACGTGTTCCCGGAGGGCTATCCCTACGTCCTCCCCGCGCGCGACGACCCGACGGCGATCGCCGCCACGGTGCAGCGGATGATCGTGTGCGACGAGGAGCGGAGAACGTGGGAGGCGAGGATCGCCGCCGACGTCGCCGCGACGTGCGATCTCGACGGCGTCGTGCTTCCGCGCTGCCTGGCGTTCATCGGCGGGGCGGTCGCCGCGCGGCGGCGCGATCGCAACGCCATGGTCCTCCCGATGGGAGACGGCGAGGTCGAATCGTCGCTGGCCGCGTGGCAGATGAACCGCAACCTCGCGATTCTCCTCGACGACGCGGGCGATTCGCCGGCGACCGTGTCGCGGCGACTGGGGAGGCGCATCGAGCGCGCCCTCCGCGGGATGGTGCCGCCTGCCGCGCGCTACCGACTGCGGTCCCTGGCATCGGCGCTGCGCCGCCGGGCGGGCTGAGGGCTTCCCCGGCTCCGCCGCTTGCCCACTTCCTCGCGTCCGCGCCTCGCGCGGGAGCCCATCTTGCCCGGTCGGTCTCCGCCCCGGGAAATCGGTGTTTCTCCCGATGATCGGATGAAACACCCGCTCGCCCCGAGGTCGATAGAGGGGGCACGGCTGCCCGCGAGGTGTTCGGACGGGCCGTCGGTACCGGACCCGCGGCCGCCCATGACCAGACCAGCCAATCCCGGCGGGCGATCCACCGCGCCCCGGGTCGTCATCGACCTGGAGCGGACGCGGCATGCCAACTGCGGGCTGGGGCGATTCTGCCGTCATCTCGCGGAGGCGGTCCTCGCGGCGCCGGGCCGGTCGATCGAGCCGGTGCTCTTCCTCCCGCCGGCGCCCCGTCACGAGCGCCAAAGCGTACGGCACTTCCACGACGGCGACGTGGAGCACATCGACGTCTCCCCGTGGCGCAAGGAGACGTTCGCCCGATTCCTCCGTCCGCTGGTGCGTCCGCTGGTGGGAACGCTCGGCGCCGACGGCGACTGCGACCTGTGGCACGTCACGAGCCAGTCGTCGAAGTACCTGCCGCTCGACGCGCGCGTGCCGGTGGTGCTCACGATCCACGACCTCAACTTCCTCCACGACGACCGCCACCGCTCCCGTCCCGGCGCGGTGCGCCGCAAGCTCGCGACGGTGCAGGCGAAGGTCGACCGGGCCGCGGCGGTCGTCGTGATCTCGCGCTTCGTCGCCGCCGACGTCGCCGCCCACCTCGACCTGGGGCGGCGTCCGCTCCACGTCGTCCCCAACGGCTTGGCCCCCGCGGCCCCGGCGTCGCCCCGCCGGCCGTCGTTCCTGCCGCCCGGCCCGTTCTTCCTCACGGTGGGGGCGGCGCTGCCGCACAAGAACTGCCACGTGCTCCTGCCGCTGGTGGCGCGGGAGCGGTCGACCAGGCTCGTGATCGCGGGCCGTTCGAGCACCCCGTACGGCGAGTTCGTCGCCTCCGAGATCCGTCGCCTGGGTCTCGAGGAGCGCGTCCTTCTGCCGGGCGAGGTCTCCGACGGCGACCGGCAATGGCTCTACGAGCAGTGCGAGGCGTTCCTCTTCCCGTCGCTCGCCGAGGGCTTCGGCTTCCCCGTCCTCGAGGCGATGCAGTGCGGCAAGCCCGTGTTCGCCGCCCGGCGGACGAGCCTGCCCGAGGTCGCCGGCGACAGGGCCGGCTGGTGGGATTCCTTCGATCCCGACCATATGCTCGCCGTCGTGCGCGATGGGCTCGCGGCGGCGGGATCGACACCCGGATTCGCGGCGGGCCAACGCGCCCACGCCGCGGGCTTCTCCTGGGAGCGCGCCGCGGAGGAGTACCTGCGGATCTATGGCGACGTGCTCGGCCGGAGCGTCGCGCCGAGGGGAGAGGTGCGATGCGCGTGATGGTCACCGGGGGCGCGGGATTCATCGGGAGCCACGTCGTCGACGGACTCTTGGCCGCCGGCCACGAGGCCGTCGCGCTCGACGATCTGTCCTCCGGCGACCGTGCCAACCTCCCGGCGGGAGTCCCCCTGGCGGTGGTCGACATCCGTGACAGAGCCGCCGTGGCCGGGGCCTTCGCGGACGCCGCGCCCGACGTGGTCTGCCACCAGGCCGCGCAGATGTCGGTGAGCCGCTCGGTGCGCGATCCCTTCTTCGACGCCGAGGTCAACTGCATCGGCCTGATCAACGTCCTCGACGCCGCGGTGGCCTGCCGCTGCCGGCGCGTGGTGTTCGCCTCGTCCGGGGGCGTGCTCTACGGCGAGGCGACCAGCCCCGCCCCGGAGGAGACGCCCGCCGATCCGGTGAGCCCCTACGGGATCACGAAGTGGGTGGGGGAGCGGTATCTCAAGTTCTACGCCTCCGAGCACGGGATGACGGCGGTGGCGCTGCGCTACTCGAACGTCTACGGCCCGCGGCAGAACCCCCACGGCGAGGCGGGGGTGGTGGCGATCTTCCTGAGGAATCTCCTCGCCGGCACCCCCGCGAGGATCAACGGCGACGGTCGCTACGTGCGCGACTACGTCTACGGCCCCGACGTCGCCCGTGCCAACGTCCTGGCCCTCACGCTCGACGACGACCGGCGGCTGCCTCCGGGGAGGCTCACGAGCCTCAACGTCGGCACCGGTGTCGCCACCGACGTCAACGTCCTGGAGTCGCGCCTCCGCGGCCGGCTCGGCGCCCTGCTCGCACGCCGCGGCGCGCGTGCGGCGCTGCCGGAGCCGCTGCGCGGGCCGGCCCGGCCGGGCGACCTCCGATCGAACATGGTCGACGCGTCGCGGGCGGCGGAGGTGCTGGGGTGGCGGCCGACGGTCGATCTCGACCGCGGACTCGACCTCACGGCCGAATGGTTCGCGGGGGAGGCGGGAAAATGAACGGCGAGCGGCAGGCGCTCCGTGTCCGAATCCACCGTCCAGTTCCCACGGCGCTGATCTGCGGCGTCTCCGGGCAGGACGGTGCCTACCTCGCCGCCCACCTCCTCTCGCTCGGCTACCGGGTGATCGGCACCAGCCGCGACGCCGGCACCTGCGATCGATCGGGGCTGGCGGCCCTCGGCATCCAGAAGCGGGTGGAAATCGAGTCGCTCGATCCGGTGGCGGCGCCTGCGGTGCGCGAACTGCTCGAGCGCGTCCGCCCCGAGGAGATCTACCACCTTTCGGGCCAGTCGTCGGTGGCGATGTCCTACACGCATCCGGCGGAGGCGTTCCGGAGCATCGCACAGTCCACCTCGAACATTCTCGAGACGCTGCGTATCGGCGGATTGCCATGCCGGCTGTTCGTCGCCGGCAGCGTGGCGATGTACGGCGACACGCGCGGCCGGACGATCGACGAGTCGCTCCGTCCGCGTCCGGTCGATCCCTACGGCCTGGCCAAGGCGACCGCCCACGGTCTGGTCGAGCAGTACCGGCGCCTGCACGGCGTCCACGCCTGCACCGGCATCCTCGGCAATCACGAGAGCCCCCTCCGGCCGGAACGCTTCGTGACGCAGAAGGTGGCCGCCGCCGCCTGCCGCATCGCTGGCGGCGACACGGCCCCGCTCACCCTCGGCGACCTGTCGATCGAACGCGATTGGGGATGGGCCGAGGAGTACGTGGTGGCGATGCACGCCATGCTCCAACTCGACGCCCCCGAGGATCTCGTCCTCGCCTCTGGCTCCACGGTGAAACTCGAGGCGCTCGTCTCCGCGGCGTTCTCCCAGGCGGGGCTGGACTGGCGCCGGCACGTGGTCAGCGACCCGTCGCTGGCCCGCCCCGGCGAGGCGCGCCGGCAGGCCGCCGACGCCTCCCGTGCCGCCGAACGCATCGGCTGGCGGGCCACCGTCTCCGGTCCCGAGGTGGCCCGGCGGATGGTCGAGGCCCGCCTCGCCTCGTCCGTCGGCACCGCGCGCCGCGCGGCGTGAGACCGGCGTCCGCACGCGGCGGCCGGGGAGAGTGGGCGAGTCAGTCGCCGGGCAGGTGACAGGGGCAGGCCGGCGGCGGCTCGTCGACCGTCTCGTGTTCGACGCGGAGCCCGCCCTGGCAGGGGCCGCACGCTCCGGCAGGGGCGTCGCGGTCGGGGCAGCGAAGGCCTCGGCCGGCGCCCGAGCAGATCCGCCCCATCAGGCTCCGGGAGCGGAGGTAGTCGGTGAAGGCGTGCGAGGTGCCGACGATCGGCGCGGCGTCGACCTGCGAGAAGCCGATGCCGCGCGGCACCCACGAGGCGGGCATCCCCTCGTGCCCCAGCGCCTCGGTCCGCAGGCTGCGGTCGACGAACTCGAAGAAGCTCAGCGCGCAGTCGTCGGAGTTGTAGAGCAGCGTGAGCCGATCGATGCAGGGGAGCGTCTCGCGGTAGGGCCCGCAGGGGGCGAGGGCGTCGTGGCGCACCGCCGCCGCGACGAGCACGACGTGGAGCGGCGCCGTCCGGCCGATCCACGGCTCGACCCCCTCCCGGCCGGAGGCGTGGGCGTGCACGAGGTCCTCGAGGGCCTCGAGCGCGATCAGCGACCCGTAGCTGTAGCAGATCAGCGCCACCGGCCGGTCGGGCCCGACCCGCGCGAGGAACGAGGCGAGGTAGTGGCCCTCCGACTGGGCGCGGCGGTACTTCGCCCGGCTGTCGCGGAGGAGGATGCCCTGCTGGGCGCTGGGCCAGGAGAAGATCACGGTCCGTGTCCGTGCCGCCTCCGGGCAGGTGGCGCACGTCCGGGCCGCGAGGAGCAACCCCTCCTCCCACGCCTCGTGGTGCTCGTATCGGTTGCCGTGCACGAACACCAGCAGCGGCTGCCGCGGATCGGCGAGGAGCGCCTCGAGACCGGCGGGGTGCCGGCGGCCGTCCGCGTCGAGACGCTCCACGCCGAAGCGGGGCTCCCGCGGCATGTGGCCGATCTCCGGGAGGGCCCGGGTGATCACGCTCCACACGTCGCGTCCGCACGCGGGGCGGCGGCCGCCGTGCTCCGTCGTCACCAGCGGCTCGTCGCTCGGCGCGGCCGTCTCCACCGGCGGCGCACATGGGTCGGGGGCCGCCGGGCAGGCGTCGAGCGGCGCTCCCGGCGCCGACGCCGGGCCGAGCAGCCCCACGATCAGGGCCGGAAGCATCGACTGGACCAGGGCCTTGATCAGGGCGCGGAGCGGGGGCATGGGGTGGAGACCCGGCGTGGCGCACCGGTGCTCGGAGGCGTGTCGTGGCGGAACGGCGCGCGACGGCGGCAGGGAATCCCCGGCAGGCGTCAGGCGGGCCCCAGCTCCGCGCCCCGACGCTCTCCCTACTCCCGTCCCGAGTCGTGCAGTTTTCCTTCTTTCGTCATTCCTCCAATCGGCATCGCGCGCGATCGGATGCAGACCGCGCAGCCGGCAGTTTCCTCACGACCGGCAGCGGGTGAATCCCGGAGCGGCTCCTGCCGAGCGGTTTCGCCGCGGCAGGTCCCGCCGCGCCGAAACGGTGAGCTAGGGTTTCTCCGGCGTCGCGACCGACGCCGCCTTCCCGTCGCCGTGCGGGGAGTCGCAGCGGCTCCGGAACACCGCCGGGGCCTACCCGTCCGTGGTGGAGGTATTCGTCGCATGGCTCGCGCGTGGTGCCTGATCGCTCTCTTGGCCGGGCTCGTGGCCGCCCCCGGCTGCAGCAGCTGCTTCGGCGGCGGCTGCCGTCGTCCGTCGTTCATGGAGTTCGGCTCCTGCCTGGGGGGCGGGTGCCGCTCCCCGGCCCCGGTCGTCTACTCCGCGCCGATGGCGCCGGCCTGCGGCACGTCGTCCTGCGGCGGCTGCGACGAGTGCGGCCAGGCGGCCGCGCCGTGCTGCGACCAGGGGATGATCGGCCACTGATCGGCTCCCGTCTGCCGGGACGGGAGCGGACGCCGGCATCCGCCGGACGCGTCCCGCCTCCGTGTGCGGGAGTCGGCGAGCCGCGGCGATCGAGTGTTCCTCCGCGGGGCGGGTGGGGACCGGCCCGGCCCTCCTTCGCGGTCCGGCGGGAAACCTCTCCGGGGGCGACCTATAATCCCGGCTCCCCGCACCCACCGGAGCCGCCATGTTCGAATCGCTGTCCGCCTCGCTCACCACTGCCCTGGCCTCCCTGCGCGGGCGCGGCAAGCTGACCGAATCGAACATGCGCGAGGGGCTCGGCGCCGTGCGGACGGCGCTCCTCGAGGCGGACGTCGCCTACGACGTCGTCGACTCGTTCCTCGACCGGGTGGTGGAGGGGGCGATCGGGGCGAAGGTCCTCGAAACCCTCGATCCGGCGCAGCAACTGGTGGGCATCGTCCACCGCGAGCTCGTGGCCCTCATGGGTCCGGTCGACCACTCGCTCCACCTCCAGAGCGGGCGGGCCACGGTGATCATGCTCTGCGGCCTGCAGGGCTCCGGCAAGACGACCTCCGCCGCCAAGCTCGCCCGACGCATCAAGGAGCACGGCCGCGGCGTGATGCTCGTGGCGGCCGACCTCCAGCGCCCGGCGGCGATCGAGCAGTTGGCCGTCCTCGGCCGCCAGCTCGGCGTGCCGGTGCACGTGCCCGAGGGACAGACCGATCCGGTCGCCGTCTGCAACGCCGGCGTCGAGCGCGCGCGGAAGGAGGGGGTGTCGGTGGTGATCCTCGACACCGCCGGCCGCCTCGCCATCGACGAGGCGCTGATGGACGAGCTCGAGCGCATCGACCGCACCGTCGGCCCCGACCAGTGCTACCTCGTCGTCGACGCGATGACCGGCCAGGACGCGGTGCGCAGCGCCAAGGCCTTCAACGACCGTCTCCACCTCGACGGCGTGATCATGACCAAGCTCGACGGCGATGCCCGCGGAGGCGCGGCCTTGTCGGTCAAGAGCGTCACCGGCGTGCCGATCAAGTTCATCGGCACGGGTGAGCAGATCGAGGCCCTCGAGGACTTCCACCCCGAGCGCATGGCGGGGCGGATCCTCGGCATGGGCGACGTCGTCACGCTCGTCGAGGAGGCGCAGCGCAAGTTCGACGCCGACGAGATGGCCCGCCAGGAGGAGCGCCTCCGCACCGGCGAGTTCACGCTCGACGATTTCAAGAAGATGCTCCAGCAGACGCGTCGCCTCGGCCCCATCGGCAAGGTGCTGGGGATGATCCCCGGCATGGGCGGCCTGCAGCAGATGCTCGGCGACGTCGACCTCGACAAGGACATGAAGCGTCTCTTCGGGATCATCGACTCCATGACCCCGCAGGAGCGCCGCAATCCCGGCAAGGTGATCGACCAGCAGCGCCGCCGCCGCATCGCCGCCGGCGCCGGGGTGCAACTCCACGAGGTGAGCGACCTGGTGAAGCAGTTCGACGGCATGGCGGCGATGATGAAGGGGATGTCGGGGATGGGCCTCCGCGAGCGGGTCCAGCAGATGCAGTCGATGCACTCCACGCTCGGCAATCCCGCCATGCGGCTGGGGAAGCCGAAGGGGGACACCGGCCGGCGGCTCACCGCCGACGAGCGCCGCAAGCAGAAGAAGCAGCGAGAAAAGGACGCCCGCCGCAAGAAGCGCGGCAGCTGAAAGCCGCGTCTGACCGGCGCCGATTCGCCCCGCCGGCCCCCCGGACGCTATCCTTTCCGCCGCCTGCGACGCCGCGTGCAAGGGCCCGTCCGCTTCCTCCCGGTGATCCCGCCGCCATGTTCGACACGCTCTCCGAGACCGAGGGGTGCGACCTCCTCGCCAAGCTGTTCCGCGCCCGCGGCTATGCGATCGCCCGCAACGTCCGCTTCCACGAATACGGCGTGGAGTTCGACATCGACGGCTGGGACGCGAAGGCCCGGGTCGGCTTCGAATACCTCACGAGCGAGGACGAGGACCACGACGACCTGTCGCTGGTGGAGTACCAGGCGCTGATGACCGAGCAGCGCCGCGGCGGTCTCTCCGTGTTCATCATCGACGAGGTGGAGCCGATCTCGGCCGCCGATCTCGAGGAGCAGGCCAACGAGTTCCTCGACGAGGTGGAGACGGCCCGCAAGACCCGCCGCGCGAAGCGGCCGGCCCCGACGAAGGCCGCCAAGCGGGCGGGTGCGAAGGCCGCGAAGAAGCCGGCCGCGAAGCCCTCCGCCGCCAAGAAGCCCGCGGCGAAGAAGAAGCCCGCCCGGCGGCGCTAGCCGCCGGCAGGCACCGCGATCCCTTCTCGGGCCAGAAGCGCCGCGAAAGGTTCGCCGGCGGCGAGTCGCCTCCGCCATTCGTCCTCGGTCCAGCCGACCGGGTCGATCTCTCCGACGCCGTCACGGCAGTCGCCGAGGAGGTCGATCCGCGCACGGATGGAAGAGGGTAGATCGTCGCTGATCACCAGGACGTCGGTGTCGCTGCCGATCGAGAAGGCACGCCTGGCCACCGAGCCGAAGACGATCGCCCGCTTGCGGGCCAGCGGAAGGCGCTCGAGGAACGCCTCCACGCGGGCCAGACGCCACTCGAGCGACAGCCGTGGGTCGAGTCGCCAATCGAGATCAGGGGCCGGCTGACGCATCGGTCACCCTCGCTTCGAGGGAGGCGACGATCCCCGCGGCGCATTCGACGTGGGCCTCGGCGTCGGCAGATCGAAATACTCGTGCGGGCTCCCGGCGTCGTAGACATCCGGTGAGCGCGTGGGGATGTAGACCTTGTCGAGCTCGCGGGCGCAGCGCGCGAGGCCCTCTGGGACATCGTCGATCGCCGCGTGCAGCAGTGCCACCACCGAGTGCCCCGTGGCCAGGCCGCCGCCGGCCCGGATGAAACCCTTGGCCGCCATCTCCGCCGCCTGCTGCGACTTGAAACAGGCCCAGGCGAAGTCGCCGTCGGCGATGTCCCGCCCCGCGGAGGCGAGCGTGTGCCGCGCCTGCGAGAGGTAGCGGTTCCATTCGGACGCGTTGAACATGCGGCGAACCCAGGGTGGCGGCGACACCCGCAGGATAGCCTCGCGCCGACCCGGACTGCGAGCGGGGGCATCCGTGCCCCTTCGCGGTCCGGGGGCGCGTCAGGCGGCGACGGACGCCGTCCGCCGGCGCTCGACGAGGCCCAGGCCTCCGGCGAGGAGCGTGAGCACGCTTGTCAGTCCCGCGGGGTCGATCTCCGGGACGCTCGCCACGTCGAGCGACGCCAAGCGGAACCCGATCGAAGTCCCGCGGTCGCGCGGCATGACGTTGGGAATCCAGAACGAGGAGGAGAGTCCGAGATCGGAGTAGTCGTAGGCGCCGCCCCGGACCACCTGGGTGATGTCGGCACCCTTGGTCTGCCACTCCCAGACGTTGCCCCCCATGTCGAAGGCGCCGTAGGCGCTCGCGCCGCCGTTGGTGCCGACCCGGGTGACGTTGGCTGCGTAGCCGTTCCAGCCCGCCGTGTTGCCGTAATTGGCGAAATTGCCGGTGGTCAACGGCGCGGTACCGCCGTCGCTCCCCAGACCGGCGGCGGTGGCAGACACGGACGAGGGAGCCGAGTCGCTCTGCGTGGCGTAGGACCAGTAGCCCGCGTTCGAACCGCCCCCCTTGTAGTAGGCCGCCTTGTACCACTGATCGACCCCCGGAATGAAATAACGGGAGCCTGGATTCGCTGCGGGGAAAGCGCTTCCGGAAGCGGGCAGCGTGTAGGTGCCGTCCATCACCGCAGCCAGTCCCGCGGCGCTCGTGGCGTAGTTCGTCGCGCCGTTCGTCAGCCAATTGCACGCCATCGCCACCTGAAAGACGTTCACCCAATTGACCGGCATCTCCGCCATCGCTCCGGAGGCGGCGTACCGCTGGCCGAACGGATTGGAGGGGAGCCGCAGGATGCCGCCGTGGTATGGCGCCGCGGCGTTCATCCCGTCGCTCCAGACGTCCCCGCCGGTGCCCTCGGGATCGACCGCGTTGAGGTAGTCGGCGTACTGGGCGTTGGTGAACTCGTACTTCATGATCCGAAAAGTCTCGGCGACGGCGCCTTGGCCGTTGGTGTCCGCCGCGTTTCCCGGATCGCCGACCGTCACCCAGTCGATCGGCGCGGCCTCGGTCGCCGCGGCGAGCGAGAAGAGAGTGAACAGGAGCGCAGAGGCGGTCCTCGAGCGAACAGCGGTTCGATTCATGTCGATCCTCTCCACTGCGTGGGATGCCGGCCGTCACTGCCCGGAGCGCCGGGAGGCAACCAGGAACGAGCCGGCCCAACACAACAAAGAGGCGTAAACGGCGCGCGAAACCCGACACGGAATTTCCCGGAATCGCCAGAAGGACGTTCCGGGCCGGCTTTTGCGTCACACTTCCGGGCGTTTCGCGACACTGACCGCCCGGGCGCTGGCGGGGCCTGAAAGCCCCTCCGGTTCGCGGACGTACCGCGCGAGGTCCAGGCTTCCCCGTCCGGCGATCCGGGAAGGGCGTCCCTGCCCCTTCTCCGTCCGCGGCGGCGTCAGGTGCCGACGCGCCCCGTTCTCCGGCGCTCGACGAGGCCCAGTGCTCCGGCGAGGAGCGTGAGCACGCTCGCCATGCCCGCCGGATCGATCTCCGGAACGGGCGAATAGACCTGCATCTCGGCGACCCGGTAGTGGAGGTAACCCGTGCCGCCCGGATTGGAG
>CAWUOA010000038.1:2500-15986 GCA_963923225.1 uncultured Planctomycetaceae bacterium | reverse complement strand
GGGTCATCGGGGTGAGGTGGTCCCCATGGGGACCCTTGTACTCGGCGCCCAGGTAAACCCGCTGGATCGCCCACAGGATGTAGGCCGCGGTGAGGATCACCGTGAACGCCGAACAGACGGCGAGGACACGGCTGTAGTTCCAGCTCGAGAGCGTGACGAGCACCTCGCCGATGAACCCGCACAGTCCGGGGAGGCCGAGGCCGGCGAAGAACACGGCCACCGCGAGCGAGGCGTACAGCGGCATGCGGTTGAAGATGCCGCCGAACTCCTCGAGGTTGCGGTGGTGGACCCGGTCGTAGAGCACGCCGACCATGAAGAACATGCCGGCCGAGCTGATGCCGTGGGCGAGCATCTGGAACATCGCCCCGTTGACCCCCTGGGCCCAGGCGTCCCACTGGTACTGATGGCCCGCCACCGCGCTCCACACGCCGAGGCCGAGCATCACGTAGCCCATGTGGCTGACGGAGCTGTAGGCGACCATCCGCTTGAAGTCCTTCTGGGCCAAAGCCGCGAAGGCCCCGTACACCATCGAGACGACTCCCAGACCGCACACGAGCCACGCGAGCGTCAGGCCGGCGCCGGGGCAGATGGGATAGCAGATGCGGAGGATGCCGTAGCCGCCGAGCTTGAGGAGCACCCCGGCGAGGATCATGGAGATCGGCGTGGGCGCCTCGACGTGCGCGTCGGGGAGCCAGGTGTGGACCGGCACCACGGGCACCTTGATCACGAACCCGATCAGGAGCAGCAGGAAGGCCCACGTCTCGAGGCTCGCGCCCCAGAACCGGGTCGCCGCGAACGGCGACTGGGCCGACTGCCCGATCTGGGCGAGGGCCATGATGTTGAAGGTGTGGATCGGCGTGGCGTGGGAGTGGATCGCCGTGAGGGCCGCCTCACGCTGCCCCGCATCGAGCGCGGGGCTGACCACGTGGGAGGCGAGGAGCTGATCGTCGGAGAGGGAGCGGAGGTCGCTGGCGAAATAGAGCATGAGGATCGCCAGGAGCATCAACACGCTGCCGAGGAGGGTGTAGAGGAAGAACTTGATCGCCGCGTATTCGCGGCGCGGCCCGCCCCAGATGCCGATGAGGAAGTACATCGGCAGGAGCATCACCTCCCAGAACACGTAGAACAGGAAGAAGTCGAGCGACACGAAGACGCCGATCATTCCCGTCTCGAGGAGCAGGAACAGAATCCAGTAGGCGCGGACGTGCTTCTCGATCGGCCAGCTGGCCGCCGCGGCGAGCACCGACAGGAAGGTGGTCAGCAGCACCAGCGGCATGCTGATCCCGTCGACGCCGAGCAGGTATTCGATCTGGAACGCGCGGATCCACGGCTGCTTGACGACGTCCTGCATGCCGGCGACACCCGGGGTGAACTGCCCCGGACCGGCACTGCCGAAGAGCCAGGGCACCGCCATCCACAGCGACAGCAGGAACACCACCGCGGTAGCCGCCAGGCCGATCCAGCGGATCGACTCGTCCTTGAGCCGCGGCAGGAGCGGCAGGGCGAGGATCGCGGCGACGATCGCCGGCAGGAAGAGGATGAGCGTCAGCGGCCAGAAGGCGGGCTGATCCAGCGGGACGGCGGCGGGAATGGCCATGGGACGGGGAATCCGGATGGGAAAGTTCGGCGGTCAGGGCGTGGGCCGGAAACGGAAAACGGGAGCACCGGGCGGCGAGGGAACGGTCAGCCGGCGAGCGACGATCGCAGGAGCATGCCGGCGAGCACGAACAGGGCGACGGTGCCCAAGGCGATGAACATCACGTACTGGCGGAGGCGGCCGGTCTGCACTTTTTTGAGTTCGAGGCCGGCGTTCCACGTCACCTCGGCGGTGCGGTTGACCAACCCGTCGATGATCGTGCGGTCGATCCAGGCGTCGACGCCGGCCACCTGGCGGGCGCCCCAGGCGAGGAAGTCGATGAACCGGTCGATGAGCCCCTTGTCGGCTCCCGAGACGAGCGACGACAGGGCGAGGACGGGCTTCACGAACAGGAACCGGTACAGCTCGTCGAAGTACCAACGGTTGGAGAGGAACGTGTAGACGGGAGCGAGCGCGGACGCCACCGCCGCCGGCGAGATCACGCGCCAGACGTACATCGCCGCGGCCAGGAGCACGCCGGTGGCAGCCGTGGCGAACGCCACGAGCGACGCCGTCACGTGGACGTCGTGGGCGTGGCTGGCGTGCTCGGCCGGCACGGTGAAGGCGCGGAAAAGGAGGCCGCCCATCTCCTCGGCGCCGGTGCCAGCCGGACGGGCCTGTTCGATCAGCCCGGCGACGCCGAATCCGCCGGGCAGCGTCCAGCCCGAGACGACCGCGAGCACCGACAGGGCCACCAGCGGCCACACCATCACCGGAGGCGACTCGTGGGCGTGCTCGTGAACGTGGTGGTCGCGCGGCTCGCCGAGGAACGTCATGAACCAGAGGCGGAACATGTAGAAGGCGGTGAGCGCGGCGCCCCCGGCGACGGCCCAGAAGAGGATCGAATGCGCGGGATTCTCACGGGCGAAGAGCATCGCCTGTGCGAGGATCGAATCCTTCGAGTAGTAGCCGCTCAGGCCGATGTCGAGGAACGGCACACCGGCCCCGATGATCGCCAGGCAGCCGACGAGCATCGTCCAGCCGGTCCAGGGCATGACTTTGAGGAGGCCGCCCATCTTCCGCATGTCGTTGGTGTGACAGGCGTGGATCACCGAGCCCGAGCAGAGGAAGAGGAGGCTCTTGAAGAAGGCGTGCGTGACCAGGTGGAAGAGCCCGGCGAGCCAGCCCCCCACGCCGAGCGCCAGCATCATGTAACCGAGTTGGCTCACGGTGGAGTAGGCGAGGACGCGCTTGATGTCGTTGGCGACCAGCGCGATCGTGGCGGAGATGAACAGCGTGATGGCGCCGACGTAGGCGATCACCAGGAGGGCGTCCGGGGTGAGGACCGGGTAGAAGCGCCCGACCAAGTACACGCCCGCCGCGACCATCGTCGCCGAGTGGACCAGCGCCGAAACAGGGGTCGGCCCCTCCATCGCGTCGGGAAGCCAGACGAAGAGCGGGAACTGCGCGCTCTTGCCGACACAGCCACAGAAGATGCCGAGGCCCGCGACCAGCAGCAGCCAGCGGCCCAGCCCCATCTCCCGCCAGCCATCGACCTTGGCCTCGATCTCCTCGACGGCGGCGCGGGGATCGTCGGGATGGGAAAGCAGAATTCCCCCCACGCGCTCGGCCGCCGCGGCCTTCACCATGCCGTCGGGCACCCACTGGGCATGGCCCGTGACGGCCGGGCGGACCTGCGAGAAGAGGCCCGGCCGCTCGCGGCCATCGGGGGCGATCGAGTCGGCGAAGTGGAGGGTGCCGAGGGCCCCCCAGAGGGCCATCAGGCCGATGAGCATGCCGAAGTCGCCGATGCGGTTGACGATGAACGCCTTGTTGGCGGCGTTCGAGGCGCTCTTCCGCTCGTAGTAGAAGCCGATGAGGAACCAGGAGCAGATGCCGACCAGCTCCCAGAAGATGAACACCATCGCCAGGTTGCCGGCGATCACGATCCCGAGCATCGAGAAACAGAACAGCGACAACGCCTGGAAGAAACGGTGGAAGCGGCCGGGACGATGGAGATGCCCGCCGTCGGCCAGATGGACCTCGTGGTCGGTGATGTCGTGGAGCTCGTCGTGCATGTAGCCCGACGCGTAGACGTGGATGCAGGTCGCGATGAACGTGATCATCGCGAACATCAGGACCGTCAGGCCGTCGATGTACCAGCCGAGCGTGAGGCGGAGTCGGCCCCCTTCGTAGAGCGTGTACCAGTCGCCGGAATAGGCCACCGGTTCGGAGTGGCCACCCGCGCCGTGTTCCCCGTGGCCTTCGCCGTGGCTCCCCGCAGCATGGCCGTCGGCGGCGGCATGGCTCGCGGCGGCCCCATGGTCGCCCGCCTGCACCGGATGATGGGACACCCAGGAGACCAGTGACACCAGCGACAGGAGGAACGAGCCGACGATGGCCGCGGTGGCGACGCCGGCGGCGCCCTTTCCGTGATCACCGAGGCGGGGCCCGGTGAAGAGGATGATCACGAAGGACGCCAGCGGCAGCAGCCATGCCAGCCCGAGCAGCGTCGGCAGGAGGGAGTCGAGTTCCATGGGAAATGCGGGAGCGGAGCTCACCCCTTCAGGTCGTCCGCCCTGTCGACGTCGACGGTGGCGTGGTTGTTGTAGAAGTTGAGCGTGATCGCCAGGGCCACGGCCGCCTCGGCCGCCGCCAGGAGGATCACGAACAGAGCGATCACCTGGCCGTCGAGCCCCAGCGAGGGAGCCCCGGCGGCGCGGAGGTAGGGGGAGGCGAAGGCGACGAAGTTGATGTTCGCCCCGTTGAGGACCAACTCGATCCCCATCAGCACGCCGAGGGCGTTCCGCTTGAGCATCATGCAGGCGATGCCGGCGGTGAAAAGCACCGCCCCGACGACGAGGTAGTGGATCACGCTCACCGGTTGGGAGAGCGGCCCGGCCGCCAACAGCGGCAGCATGTCACCGACGAGGATCCCTGTCATCGCCCCCCTCCCACGAGTGCCGAAGTAGAACCGCCTCGCGATCCCTGAACGGCGTCGCCAGCGAGGGGCGGGTCGACCGTCGCCGGGGGCGTCGCCGAAGCCAGCGCGTCGATCGCCCGCGGGGTGCGACGGCGCTTGGCCCGGGCGAGATACGCCGCTCCGACCAACACGACGAGCAGATGCACCGACACGATCTCGAACGGCAGCATGTATCCGGCCCGGCCTCCGGTCGGCGCGCCGCCCGGCGGATCGTCGACCCGCACGCCCAGCAGGGCCATGCCCAGGGGCGTGGCACTCGGCGCGGGGGGCTCAGCGGCACCGGGCGCGTTCCACGCGTCGACCGACAGGGCCGCGGTGAGGAGGAGGGCCAGCAACGAGGCCCCCGCCACCGCCGCGAGCGTGCGGTCCGAGGCGGTCGGCCGGATCGTCACGAAAGGGGCCTGGGCGGTGAGCATCACCCCGAACACCAGGAGCACCAGCGTGCCACCGACGTAGATCATCAACTGCATCGCGCCGATGAACTCGGCGCCGGAGAGGAAGAACAACCCCGCGGTCGCGGCCAGCGAAAAGACGAGGTACAGGGCCATCCGCACGACGTTGTCGGCGGCCACGACCGCCAGCCCGAACCCGCAGGCGAGCGCGGCGAACAGATAGAAGAGGACCGTGTGCCAATTCACCGCCGCGAGCGGCAGCCCCGACGCGACCAGCGCCGACACCCCGTCGGCGGCTTGGTGAATCGTCTGCGTGTCGAGCATCCCCAGGATTCCCATGCCCTCACCCCCGCTCCCGCGCCATGCGATCCGCCGCCCCGACGGTGCGATCGTCGCGCCGCGCGGGCGCGACGGCCCCGCCCGGCCCCTCGAGCCACCCCTCGCGCACCTCGCCCGACGGCCGCGAGAAGCCCGGCATCAGACCACCCGGGAGGAGAAGCTGCCAGATCATGGCGCCGGCGAACATCGCGGCCGCGATCGGCGTGCAGTACTTGAGGCAGGTGGTCATCACCTGGTCGATGCGGAGCCGAGGCAGCGTCCAGCGGATCCACATCATGAACAGGACGCCGAGGGTCGCCTTGCCGACGAGGTTCGCCAGGCCGAGGAGGCGGACGGCGTAGTGGGCCGTGTCGCCCGTTCCGTCGCTCAGGCCGGCCAGCGTGGCCAGCGGTATCGGACCGTTCCAGCCCCCCAGGAACAGCACGGCGGCCAGGGCGCTGACCAGGAACATGGAGCCGTACTCGGCCATGAAGAAGAAGCTCCACCGGAGGCCGGAGTACTCGGTGTGGAAACCGGCGACCAGTTCGCTCTCCGCCTCCGCCAGGTCGAACGGCGCCCGGTTGACGCTCGCCACGGCGCAGGTGACGTAGACCCAGAAGACCACGAACGTGAACGGGTCGTGGAACAGGTACCAATTGGTGAACCAGCCCGCCTGCTTCTCGGCGATCGTCACCAGGTCCATGGTGCCGGCGAGCATCACCGGCACCACCACGCACATGCCGAGGGGCACCTCGTAGCTCACCACCTGCGCCGCCTCGCGCATCGCGCCGAACAGCGACCACTTCGACGCCGAGGCGTAGCCGGCGAGGATCACGCCGAACACCTCGAGGCCGAGGACGGCCACGACGAAGAACACGCCGACGTTGAGCCGCTGACCCACCACGTCGAACGCGAAGGGGAGGGCGATGAACGCGCAGAACGAGGCGCAGAAGCTCACGTACGGCGCCAGCCGGAAGAGGAGGCCGTCGGCCCCGTCCGGCATCAGGTCTTCCTTGGCCAGGAGCTTGATGCCGTCGGCGAGCGACTGCAGCCAGCCGAAACGGCCGCCGGTGCGGGTCGGCCCCAGGCGGTCCTGGATGCGTGCGGCGACCTTCCGCTCCGCCCAGATGAAGAACAGCGCCCCGCCGGCGATGACGTTGAGGACCAGCACCGCCGACACGAGGGCGGCGATCGTCCAGGAGAGCCACGCAGGGAGGCCGTAACCGATCAGGAAGTCAACCATGCGCCTCGCGCCTCGCGACCGGGGCGATCATCGCCCGAAACGGGTTTTCCCCGCCGGAAATCGACATCGTGAAATTTCGCACGAAGTTTGCCCGACACCGCTCCGAATCACAAGTGGACGCCGGGAAACCCCCGGGTCGCCCCATCCGCCGCACCGCCGCCGGCACCACCCAGCGGCCGGACGCCCCCGCCGGGGCGCTACCGATCGATCTCGCCCATCACGATGTCGAGACTGCCGACGATCGCCGGAACGTCGGCGATCAGGCACCCCTTGCAGAGCGCGTGCGTCACCGAGAGGTTCGAGAACGAGCTCGACCGGGCCCGCACCCGCCACGGGATCGGCGTGCCGTTGCCGACGACGTAAAAGCCCATCTGCCCCTTGGGCGCCTCGGTCTCGAGGTAGGCGTCGCCGACGGGGAGTTTTTCCGAGAGCTTGAGCGGTTCGCCCAGCGGCTCGCGGCAAGCCGAGTAGCGGTCGATCGCCTGGCGGACCAGGTCCATCGACTGCACCACCTCGAGCATCCGCACGAAGAACCGGTGCCAGCAGTCGCCGAGGACCGCCTCCGAGGGGACGGCGGGATAGGTGTGGTCGCGGGGGTAGCGGCCGTCCTTTTGCACCGCCACCTCGAACGCGTAGCCGTCGTACATCCGGGTGTAGATCGCCTCGCCGTCGCGCCGCATGTCCTGATTCACCCCGCTGCCGCGGAGCACCGGCCCGCTGCAGCCGTAGTCGATCGCCATCTCGCGAGAGAGCAGGCCGATGCCCGCGGTCCGCTTCACGAAGATCGCGTTGGTGGTGAGCAGGGCGTGGTATTCCTTGATGATCGGCTCGAACTGGTCGAGGAAGGCCTCGCAGCGCTGCAGCCACCCGGGCGGCAGATCGGCGGTGGCCCCGCCCACGGTGAGATAGCTGTAGGTCAGCCGGGCCCCACAGGCCTCCTCGAACAGATCGAGGATCTTCTCGCGCTCGCGGAAGGCGTAGAGGAAGGGGCTGAACGTGCCGAGGTCGAGTCCGTAGGCGCCCATTCCGACCAGGTGGCTGGCGATCCGATTGAGCTCGGCGATGAGGACACGGAGGTGCCGCGCCTTCTCGCTGACCTCGTGCCGCATCAGCTTCTCGACCGTCAGGGCCCAGCCGAGGTTCATGTTCATCGCGGCCAGATAGTCGAGACGGTCGGTGTAGGGGATCCACTGCCGCGGGGAGAGGTTCTCCCCGATCTTCTCGGCACAGCGGTGCAGGTAGCCGATGTGGGGCTCCGTCTCCGACACGATCTCACCGTCGGTACGGAGCACGAGCCGGAGCACACCGTGCGTGCTGGGGTGCTGGGGCCCCATGTTGACGAGCATCTCGTCGGTCCGGACGTCGAACTCGATGATCCGCGGGTCGTCTTCGATGAGCTGTGCCATGGCGTCGCGAGTGTGGTCGGGGAGGATGCGGGGGCGGGTCGAGCGAGGAGAGAGGGGTCGGAGGACCGCGGGCTTCAGCGGCCGCGGATGCCGTGGTACTCCAGCGGCATCTGGTAGTCCTTCCGGAGCGGATATCCCTCCCAGTCCTCGGGACACAGGATGCGCCGCAGATCCGGATGTCCGACGAAATGCACGCCGGACAGATCGTAGACCTCCCGCTCGTGCCAGTCGGCCGTGCGCCATACGCCGGCGACGCTCGGCACTTCGGGCAGCTGCCCGGGAAGGTCGCCGCTCCAGCGAGGGAGGCTGGTCTTGAGGACGAGCGTCGCCCGTGCGGCGGTGCTCCAGAGGTGGTAGACGAGCTCCAACCGGGGCGGACCGGGGAGCTTGGCGGCCTTCTTGGGATCGGGCTCGAACCAGTCGACCGCCGTGATGCACTCGAGCGCGTCGAAACGGGGCTCGCAGGAGCCCTTCAGCCAGGCGCACACCTCGGCGATCCGCTCCGGCGCGATCTCGATCCAAGGATCGAGCGCTTCGACGTTGCTCCCCACCACAGCCCCGGGGCAGGCGCCCTGGAGCACGTCGAGGAATCCGGGACCCTTCATCGGTTCACCTCAAAAACAGCCCTTCGCCGCCGCTCGCTTCCACCGCACCGGCGAGCCGGCCGCCCACCCGCGTGGACGAACACGCCCCCCGATTCACCACGCCGAGCCGGGGGCCCGGAACACCTTCATTCCTTCCCGCCCCGTCCGGTCGACGTCGCCCGCACCCAGTCGAGATCGCCTCGATTCCACACGTAGGCGAAGCCCACCAGGAGCACCGCGAAGAAGGTGGCCATGTCGGCGGCGGCGAGGCGGGCCAGCAAGGAGCCGGCGCGGGCCACGTCCCTGCCCGCGGAACGGGCATCGACGGGGGCGGGGGACGCCGCGGCATCGGACGGCTTGGCCGCGCCGACGAAGTCGGGGACCGCGGGCTTGGACACGCCCAGTTCGCGGAGGAGACCGGAAGCGGCCGGCGTGAGCGTCGAACCGTCGGCCTGCACCGTCACCAGCGCCGGATCGGCCAACTGCGTCGCCTTGCCGAAGACCGTCGCCCAGGGGAAGAACAGCGCCACTTCGACGTCGAAGATGATGAACAGCAGCGCGACGACGTAGAAGCGGAGGTCGAACTGCACGAAGCTCGAGCCGATCGTCGGCTCGCCGCACTCGTAGACCTCGAGTTTTTCCGTATTCGGCATCCGGGGCCGGACCAGCCAGCCCACCAGCAGATTCACCGCCAAGAACGCTCCGCCGATCGCCACGAACAGGGCGACGAACCCGGCGAGGACGGCTGGATCGATCGAAGAAGGCATCGGAGTTCCGGCGGGAGGATCGGGCGATGGGACGACGAGGTCACCGGGCGGGGGAACGGCCTACTGGTTCGGGCCACCGTGAACCGGATCGACGACCACCTTCGAGGCAGCCACCGCGGTGGGATTGAGCGTGTCCCTTCCCCAGGCCACCTCGACCGGCAGACGGGCGAAATCGACGATCGTTCCGTCGCGGCTGTAGCAGCTCAAGTCGAGCGTCGATCCCATGAAGATGCAGTCGACCGGGCAGGGCTCGCAGCACAGCGCACAGAACATGCACTTCGAGTAGTCGATCGCGAAGCCGCTGACGCGAAAGCCCTTGGCCCCCGGGACGCGTTCCTTCCCGATGTAGATGCAGTCCACGGGGCACGCCTTGGAGCACTGGTCGCAGGCGATGCAGGTGGTGAGGTCGTAGCGGTGGAAACCGCGGTACCGGGCGGCGACCGGGGCCGGAAGCTCCGGGTATTCGAAGTGCTCGGTGAAGGTTCGCCGTTTCGGGTCGTAGGTGCTGCCGAACACCTTGAGCGTCACCAGCATGCCGTTGAGCACGGTGGCGACGGTCGTGGCGACGTTGCGGAACCACTCGATCATGGCGAGTCCGTGTCAGAGGACCCCCTTCCCGGGGGAGTCGACGGGAGTCCATCCCGCGACCCAATGGAGGGAGCGCGCCGGGAGGCAGCGCCGCGGTGAGTATAGGACCCTCGCGGAAGGCCACAAGCGGCACCGCCCCCCCACGGCGACGATTCCCAACTGTCCACTCCGCCGGCACTTCGACACAGCCGTCATGAGCGGCGGAAGGGGCCGGGGAAGCTTGACGATTCCGCGGAAACTTTTACATTTGATGAGTTTCGGCAGCCGGTCCCGACCGGTCGGCCGGTGGCCGATGCGGCACGGTGTCTGCAATCGCCCCGGACGCGCCCCCCTCATCCACGAGATGCCAGGCTCCTCACGACGGACGAGAGATCCGGGGCGGAGCCGAGGACCGATCCATGCTTGTCCTGTCGCGGAAAAAGGACGAGTGCATCGTCATCAACAACGACATCACGATCGTTGTCGTGGAAATCCGTGGGGACAAGGTGCGTCTCGGGGTCGAGGCGCCGAAGGAAGTTCCGGTCCACCGCAAGGAAGTGTTCGAGGCGATCGCCCGCGACGACGGCGGTTCCGCGGAGACGGCGGGGGAAAACCCGGCCACCGTCGCCGACCGTCTCGAAGCCTCCCCTCCGGCTCGGGATCCGGAGCCCCTGGAGCCGCGCCCCGGCGATGGTTCCTCGACCTGCTCATCCCCTGCGGCTGGCGCGGGTCCTGCGGGGGTCGCCAATCCCTGACAGTTCCCGGGCCGACGCCATGCCGCCGGCCATCGGGTATTCTTGTTCCATCGGTCGCCGCCGCGGTTCTCCCGGCGCCGCCGTACTGCGAGTCCGACCGGCCCCATCGTCTAGAGGCCTAGGACACGGGCCTTTCAAGCCTGTAACCGGGGTTCGAATCCCCGTGGGGTCATCTCGCGGTCCGGCGGTCGCCGACGGCCGGGGCCGCTTCGCTCCCCGACTGGGCACGCCTGCAGAATGAGCGGAATCTACGACGCGGTGCTCCTCGTCTCGTTCGGCGGCCCCGACGGCCCCGACGATGTGGTCCCGTTCCTCGAGAACGTTCTTCGTGGCCGCAACGTGCCGCGCGAGCGGCTGCTCGAGGTGGCGGAGCACTACCATCACTTCGGCGGCCGCAGTCCGATCAACGACCAGAATCGGGCCTTGCTCGCGGCCCTGCGGAAAGAGCTCGCCGCCCATGGGCCGGACCTGCCGGTCTACTGGGGAAACCGCAACTGGCACCCCTTCCTCGCAGACACCCTGCGCGAGATGGCCGATGCAGGCGTCCGGCGGGCGGCGGCGTTCGTCACCAGCGCCTACAGCTCCTATTCAGGCTGCCGGCAGTACCGGGAGAACATCGCCGAGGCGGTCCTGCCGCTCGGCGACCGCGCCCCGCAGATCGACAAGCTGCGGGTCTTTTTCAATCACCCCGGGTTCGTCGGCCCGATGGCCGACAACGTCGCGGCGTGCCTGGAGCGGTTTTCCGCCGACGAACGGGCGTCGACGCCCGTCCTGTTCACCGCCCACAGCATCCCCGAATCGATGGCGTCCGGCTGCAACTACCTTCCACAGCTGAGGGAAGCCTGCCGCCTCGTGGCGTCGGAAGCGGGGGTGGCCGGATGGGAGCTCGTGTTCCAGAGCCGCAGCGGCCCGCCGTCGCAGCCCTGGCTCGAACCCGACGTCGGCGACCGCATCCGGCAGTTGCACGCGGGAGGCGCGACGCGGGTGGTGGTCGCGCCGATCGGGTTCGTCTCCGACCACATGGAGGTGCTCTACGATCTCGACACCGAGGTGGCCGACCTGTGCCGCTCCCTCGGCGTGCGGCTCGAGCGGGCGGCCACGGTCGGCACGGCGCCGCGGTTCGTGTCGATGATCCGCGACTTGGTCGCCGAGCGGCACTTCGACTCCCCGGAGCGGGCCGCGCTCGGCCTGCTCCCCGCCAGCCACGACGTCTGTCCGGTCGATTGCTGCCCGGCACCGCGCCGGCCCTCCGGCACTCCCCCCTCCGGGCGTCCCGTCGACGCTCCGCGGGGGCCGCTCTCGTGAGCCCGAAGCCGTCGCCCGGGGGCGCGGCCGAATCGCGCTCGCCGGCTCCGCGCGAGTGCGTGGCCCTCGTGCACGGGTTCCTGGCCAACAGCCTCATGCTCGCGGTCCTTTCCCACCGGCTGGAACGGCGCGGGTACCGGACGAGCCCATGGGGCTACCGGAACATGTGCTGTTCGCTGCTGGTGCACGCGGAGCGGTTCGCCGACGAGCTCCGCCTCCTCGACGCCGACCCGGACGTCGGCACGCTCCACCTCGTCACCCACAGCATGGGGTGCATCATCGCCCGGGCCGCCCTCGACCGCGTGCGGCCTGCCAAGCTGGGCCGCTTCGTGATGCTCGCCCCGCCGAACCGGGGGTCGTTCGTCGCCACCCGTGCCGCCCGCACCTTCGGCCGGTTCTTCCGTCCGGTCGCCGAGCTCTCCACCGCCGAGGACAGCCTCGTGAACTCGCTCCCGACGCCGCAGGGGGTGGAAATCGGCGTCATCGCCGCGGGGCGGGACTTCCTCGTGTCGCCCGAGAGCACGCGGCCCGACGCGCCGCACGATCACGCCACGATCCCCTGCCTCCACTCGAGCCTGCTCTACCGGCGCGACGCCGCCGACCTGGTGGCGTCGTTCCTGCGCGACGGCCGCTTCCCCGACGTCCAACCCGCCCGACACGCCACCGACCGTCGATCGAGGACCTGACCCGTGGACACACGCCCCCGCCCCCTCGGTTCGAGCGGGCTGTTCGTCGCCCCCATGGGGCTCGGCTGCTGGCCCCTGGCCGGCATGACGCGGTCAGGCATCACCCGCGAAGCCGCCGAAGCCACCGTCGCGGCGGCCCTCGATTCCGGCATCACCCACCTCGACACCGCTTACTGCTACGGGGAGTCGGGCGAGAGCGAGCGGGCGATCGCGACGGCGATCCGCGGCCGCAGGGAGAGCGTGTTTCTCGCCGGCAAGTGCGGCATCCACTGGGAGCCGGGAAGGAAGCAGTGCGTCGACGGGCGCCCGGACCGACTCCGCCGCGAGGTGGAGGAGAGCCTCGTCCGCCTCGGCACCGACTCCCTCGACCTTCTTTACCTCCACGCCCCCGATCCCGCCGTGCCTCTCGAGGAATCGATGGGCGCGCTCGCCCGTTTCCGGGAGGAGGGGCTGACGAGATCCGTCGGCGTGTCGAACGTCGGGATCGACCAACTCCGCTCGGCCGCGGACGCCGCCCCGCTGGCCGCCTGCCAACTGCCCTACAACATGCTCCAACGGGAGATCGAGCGGGAAGTCCTCCCCTGGTGCGTCGCCCACGACGTGGCGATGGTCGTCTACTGGCCGCTGATGAAGGGCCTGCTCGCCGGGACGATGACCCGTGATCTGGTCTTTCCGACGAGCGACAGCCGCCACAAGTACCCGATGTTCTCGGGCGACGAGTTCCGGAAGAACCTGGAGTTCGTCGAGGTGGTCCGAGGACAAGCCGAAAGGCTCGGCGTGGCGGTCCCCGATCTGGTCCTCGCCTGGACTGCCGAGCAGGCCGGGATCACGAGCGTGCTGTTCGGTGCGACCTCGCCCGAACAGGTGCACACCAACGCCCGGGCGCTCGAGTGCCGCATCGACG
>CAWUOA010000037.1:0-16024 GCA_963923225.1 uncultured Planctomycetaceae bacterium | reverse complement strand
GTGGACGAGGAGGCCGTGGCCAAAGTGATCCGCCGCTGGATGCGGCGGCAGACACGCCGAAAAACCTCGGCTTTTTCGGGAGTGTCCGAAGTGGAAAATGGTCATGGATGACATTTTCCACGGACAGCGAGCGTCCCGAGTCCGTTGACGATGCCACTCATCCGCACCCTCCTCCGAGCCGACGCCCGCCGCCCCGCGTCGTGGATGGCGTGCCTCGCGGCGCTGGCCGCGGCTTCGCAGTGGGCGGGGCGCGACGGACCCGGAAGCACGCTCGCCGCATGGCTCTCCGGCGGGGCGCTGGCCATCGCCGCCATCGGCGCGCCGCTTCCCACGGCCGCCGCTCCCCTCCTCCCGGCGTCCGCCTGGGCGGGCCTGCGCGTCGCGTGGCCGGCGGCGGGGGCCGTGCTCGGGGCCGCGGCTGGCGTCGTGGTCGTCGGGGATGCCGCCCTGGGCGCGGCGGCGCGGCTGCTCTTGTTCCTCCTCGGGGCGTGTGCGGCGCTGGTCGTGCGTCTGGCCGCCGCGAGCGCCGGCGAGTCCGAAGCGGACGGGGTGAGCCTGTCGCTCGCGATGCTCGGCGCGGCGGCGCTCGTGGGCCTGTCCCCGCCCCCGGTGCGGTGGATGCCTTGGCTCGGGGGCGCGACGGTCGTCGCGGCCTGGTGTCTCCTCGCCGCGGCGCTGGTGTGGCTGCGAAAGTCCCGTTCGGCCGGGGCCGTTTCTGCGACGTGGAACGGGCCCGGCGGCGGATCCGCGCCGATGCTGCTCCCGCCTCTGAGACGGTGGCTCGTCGGGGCGGCGATGGTGATGGCGCTTGTGGGGATGATGCGGTGGCTGTTCCTCGAACCGCAGGGAGCGGTCCACTCGCTGCGCGCGTCGCTGCTCGCCTTGGTGGCGCTGGCGGCGCCTGCGGCGATCATCGGCGACGACGCGCTCGATCGTCGGCTGGGCCGGCTGCTCGCGACCGGCGCTCGGGGGCGGGCGGTGGGAGTGAAGGGGAAGCCGGACTCGGATCGTGCCATGCCGTGGCGTGGCGGCAGCCGGCGAGCCTCGGGAACGGGTGGGCTGTCCCTCCTCGGGCTCCATGCCGCGGTGATCGCCTGGCCGAGCGTCGTGGCCGCCGCGCTCCTCGTCGGCGAACGGCCGAGGGCGCTGGGGGCGATCGGGGTCGCGGCCGCCGTGGGGCTCGCGGCCGCGGCGCTGCGTCTGCTCGCGTCGCGTCGCCTCCCGATCGGGAGCGCCGAGACGCGGCTGGCGGCCAGCCTCGCCCTCGCAGTCGCCATCGGACTCGTGGCGAGCCGTTGATCCCCTCGGGAGGATCCGGGAGCCCGGCACGGCGGCGCACAGCTTGCCCCGCTTCTCCAGCCTCGCGCCCGCCGGCTGACGTTGCGGCCAGCGCGCGCACCGGGTCCAGAATCCCCCGCTCGCGGCACGATAGACAACAGCGGCGCCTGGGGTGCCGTCGAATGAGCCGTCGCGTCAAGGAGGATGCAGTCGTGCACGGAAGCCACATCGCCGGTCGTCGGCGCCGATCGTCCCTCGGAGGGTTTCTCCGCCGATCGGTCTGCTGGGTGGCCGCCGCCGCCACCGCCGCTCCGGCCGTCGCGGCCTCGGCGGCGGGCTTCGCTCCGAGCGAGACCGTGTTTCCCTCCACGACGAAGGCCTGGGTGAGCTTCGGCGACCCCGCCGCGCTCCGCGAACGCTTCGACCGCACCGACATCGGCCAGCTCGTGAGGGATCCGCAGATGCGGCCCTTCCTCGAGAGCGCCGGCGAGAAGGCGCGCGCCGCCGGTCGCCAGCGTCTCGGCCGGCTGGGGATGTCGTACGAGGATCTCGACGGCCTCGCCGGGGGTGAAGTGGCGCTGGCGGTGATCGAGCCGGCGGCGGGCCGCCTGGCCTCGGTGCTGCTGGTCGACACCACCGGCCATGCCGACCGGGCCCGCGGTGTGGTCGATGCGATCACCGCCCGCCTCGCCGAACGGAAGGCGACGCGGACGGGCACGTCGGGGGGCGCGGCCACGATGAGCGTGTGGTCGGTCCCGCCCGACGCGGGCAGCGACACGACCACCTCGGTCGCCGTGGTCGTCGAGGCCGACGCCCTGATCGTCGGCGACGACCCTGCCACCGTGACGCAGATCGCCGCCAATCTCGCCGGCGCCCGCAAGGACTCGCTCGAGACGGTGCCGTCGTGGAAGGCGGTCGCCGATCGCTGCGGCTCGGGCATCGACTCCGGCGCCGCTCCGATCCGCTGGTTCGTCGATCCGCTCGGCCTGGCCCGCGCGGTGCAGGCGGCGAATCCGCCGCGCGAGAAGCGCAAGGGCCCCGACTACGTCGCCATCCTCGGCCGCCAGGGCTTCGACGCCGTGAAGGGCGCCGGCGGCTGCGTCGTCTTCGACGAGGGGGGCCACGACGTCCGCCATCACACGCTGATCCACGCCCCGCCGCTCGAGGGCCGCAAGCCCTTCGCCGCCGACCGCTACGCGCTCGCGGCCCGCATGCTCCAGTTCCCCAACACCGCCCGGCTCGAGCCGCCCACCTGGGTGCCGCGCGACGTCTCCGGCTGGATGACGATGCAGTGGGACATGCAGAACGCCTTCGCCAGCGTCGAGTCGCTCGTCGACGACGTGGTGGGCGAGAAGGGCGTCTTCGAGGACGTCATCGCCTCGCTCAAGGAGGATCCGGACGGCCCGCAGATCGACGTGGAGAACGACCTCGTCGGATGCCTGGGGACCCGCGTGTCGATCGTCAGCGACCACACCATGCCGATCGATCTCGACAGCGAGCGGCTGGTGATCGCCATCGAGACCCACGACCCCGAACGCGTGGCCCGCACGGTCGCCAAGAGCATGGCCACCGATCCCGACATGCGGAAGGTCGAGTTCGACGGCCACGTGATCTGGGAGCTCGCCGACCGCAACGACGCCATCCCGACACTGGAGATCGAGACGCCTGGCCTGGCGCCGCCGGGTCCCGTCGATGCCGACCACGAGGCCAAGAGCCGGCGGGCGAAGCTGCGCGAGAAGGAGGAGAAGCTCCTCCCCCACTCGGCGGTCACCGTGGCGCACGGCCACCTCCTGATCGCCTCGCACCGTGACTTCCTCGAGCGCGTCCTGGCCACGACCGCGGCCGACGGCACCCTCGTCGACGCCGCCGACTACGCCGTGGTCACCGAGGAGCTGGCCCGGATGTTTCCGTCGGAGTCGGCGCTGCGAAGCTTCGCCCGGGGCGACGAGACGATCCGCCCGGCGTACGAGACGCTCCGCCGCGGCGAGATGCCGAGGTCGAAGAGCCTGATGGGCCAGCTGTTGAACGCGCTCCTCGGGGACGGCAAGGAGGGGAGCGTCCGCGAGCAGCGCATCGACGGCAGCAAGCTGCCGGAGTTCGAGGCGGTCGAGCGCTACTTCGGCCCGTCGGGCGTGGCGATGGAGACGGTCGAGGAGGGGTGGTACGTCGGCGGCGTCGCCCTTCCCCGCGACCGCGGTGCCGAGGCGGTGGCCCGCGAGCCCTCGACGACCGTCGGCCGCTGACCCGCTACCGCGGCCCGGACGTGGCCGGGCCGCGCACCGTCTCGAGCACCGCCCAGAAGGGGTGCTGGCGGTCGCCCCGGGTGCGCAGGTCCTCGAGCATCACCGCCACGTCGGGGGCGATCTCGTCGCGGGAGAGCTTCTTGCCGTCGACGGTGACGGAGACGGGCCGTTCGAGGTCGACCAGCTCCGGCGACAGCCAGACCCTCACCCGCTCCGCGCCGCAGCGGGCGACCAGCCCGTTGGTGGCGTTCCGTTTGGCCTCGATCGACAGGGCCCGCATCCCCTGTCCCGGCGGCCACTGGGAGGGGAGCACGACCGTCCGCGGCGGAGCCCCGGTGAACTCGACCCACCAGAAGAAGCCGTCCCACGGCCGCATCGACACGGCGTCGATCGTGGTCGGAAAGAAGTCCCGTTTCTTCCTTCCGGCCCAGTCGAGGAGTCGCGGCTGCTCCTCGGCGAAGTGCTCGTGGCCGCGGCCGCGGTATTCGACGTAGGTGACGTCGAATCCCCGCGCCAGGTAGCGGTCGAGGTCCATGCCGTTGTGGGCGAAGGTGCCGTTGTCGAGCTCGCCGCCGACGACGTACATCGGCAGCGTGCGGGCATTGGGCCAATAGTGGTTGACGTAACGCCCCGCCGACGGGCCGATCGCCACCAAGCCGGCCCACAGGTCGGGGTGGGACAGCCCCACGTCCCAGGCCGCGTCTCCGCCCAGGCCGTGGCCGGAGAGGAACACCCGGTCGGAGTCGATGGCGAAGCGGGCCATCGCCTCGCGGAGGCTCCCCAGCACGGCGGCGTGCTCGCGGGCGGAATAGCCGTACGTCGACTGCCCCTCGTCCGCCCACGCCGGCGCCACCACCACGTATCCGTGCCGCCCCGCCTGGCCCTGTCGTCTGCCGTCCGGGCCCGGAGCGCCCGCCCACCAGCCGACCTGGTCGAGCGGCGCCGTGCCGGCGGCATGGAGCGCGACGATCGCCGGATAACGGCGCAGCGGATCGTATTCGGGAGGGAGCTGGACCGTGACGCGCACCGGGCGGCCGTCGCTCCCGGTGAACTCGAACTCGTGGAGCCCGGGCGCCGTCGGCTCCGGGGGTTCCAGCGGCGGACGCATCTGTCGGGCCAAGGCCGCGATCGTCGCCGGATCGCCGGCCTCCTCGTCGGCGATCCGTTCGCGGATCTCGCCCCGCCGCTTCGCGTCGTCGGTGACGAGGTACTCCCGGAGGAGATCGCGCACGCGGGAGGCCGAGAGGGCCAGTTGGAGGTTCGGGGTCGCCGCCGCCGCCCCCTCCAGCCATCCGGAGACGGCGATCGCCACGGCCCGGTCGGCGGGCATGTCCGGATCGGTGCCGAGGCGGTCGAAGGCCGACAGCCGGTCGAGCGTGGCGAAGGTCATCTCGCCGGCGATCTCGTCGAGGACCGCGGCGACCGCCTCCCGGCCCGCGTCGTCCGGGAGTTCGGCCCGCCGCTGGTCGAGGCGTTCGACGAGGCGGGCGGCGAGCGCCTGCCGGTCGCGGTAGGCATCCCGCATTTCGCGCACGGCCTCCACGGTCTCGGGGGTCGCGTCGTCGGCGGGAAACCGCCCGAGGATCTCCATGGCCAGTGCGTCCTGGCCGGCGCGGCCTCGCATCCGGACCTCCTCGAGGAGCCGGGCCGCCGACAATTCGCCCAGGCCGCGTCGTTCGTCGGCGAGCCGTGCGAGGGCGGGGAAGTCGCCGATCACCCCGTCGAGCTCGGCGCGGGCTTCCTCGTAGCGTTCCGCCTGGAGGAGGAGCCTCACGATCCGCAGCCGCTCCTCGGAGCTCTCCGGATCGGTGAGGTGGTCGAGGACGCGGCGCAGCTGGTCGCGCGGGATCGACGCCGTCGATACGCGCATGTCGAGCAGCAGCGGCTGTTCGGTGACCACCCCCTCCAGACGCGTCCAACGCGGCGTGATCATCGTGATCCCCTGGACCACGTCGACGCGGCCGCCCGCGGTCGCCAGGCCGAGGATGCGCCGGCCGTACTCGTCGAACGGCGTCGCCTCGACGATGCCCCCCACGCTGGCGACGCGTCTGCCGTTCTCGGGGACGCGCTGCGGCACCTCGATCCGCTCGAGCTGCCGGCCGAAGGGGAGCTCCTCCGCCTTCACGACGCGGCGCCGCGAGACGAAGGTCCGCGTCAGTTCGTCGTCGCACATCAAGGCCGGCGTGCCGGAGGGACGACTGCTGGTCGCCTCGGCGATCGGATCGACCGCCACCCCCGGCACCAGGGCGAATCGTCCCTCGAGAACCCTGCCGTCGGCCATCTCCACCCGGTCGGCTCGTGCCGAGCACGCGCCCCAGACGACCGCCGCCGAGAGGAGGAAGCGCCGGACCACCGACGCGCGGTGGGGAGGGCGTTGGTCGGCACGGCGCTGCACCGGGCGGGCCTGGCGATGCATCGGAGTCCTCCTTGACCGGTCGTTTTCCGGGCGGAGGCGTCGAGACACGTCGTCCGTCCGGCCGCACCTTCCGCGGGGAAGAGTGTAGCAGGCCCGCCCTCCGGGCCCTCCCCCGGCCGCGTCGTCCCATCCCCGGTCTCGAGCGCGCGGCGACGGCCGCGTCGCCGTGGCACGGAGCCTCGGTTCTTCCGTTCGCGTCCCCCGGGTGGACGGTACAATCGGTCCGGTCCTGTCAGGCGGAAAGGCCGTCGACGGCCCGATTCCCCTGTCCGGAACCAAGCCCATCGGTCGACGCTCGAGTCGATCCGCTGATCGAGGGACTCCATCATGCGTCGCTCCCTGCGGCGGGCGCTCCTCCGCGGAGTCACCGCCTCCGTCGTCCTGCCGATGGTGATCGCCGTCGTCGTCGGCACCGGGGCGCTGTTGTCGTCGCTCGGGGATCGGGCAGGGGCGGTGGGGGCCCTGCGCGTCGCCCAGGCGGCGGCGGTGGCGTGGGTCGTGGCGATCGTGGCCACGGCGATCCTGGGGGGCTTGGCCGCGCTCGACGACGGGCCCGATCGGCGGCACGGGGGCGGGGCTCACTGGCGGCGTGGCGGACCCTTCCGGGGACGCGCCCCCTGGGCCGGTCCCTGGGACGAGCGCCCTGGTCATCGGCGGCGGTGTGGGCCGCGCGCGGGAGGGCGTCGGCACCGGGAACGCCGTGACGATGTCGCGGGTCCCTCCGTGGGGGATTCCTCCGGCCAGGGTTCGGTTTGACACCCGCGCGGCCGGTCGGCCGCGCCGGAGGCGGGTCGCGAGCAACGCAGCGAGGGGCGGGCCGTGCCGATCAAGTTCCGCTGCACGGGATGTCGGTCGAAGCTCTACGTGCCGGCGCGCTGGAAGGGGACCTCGATCGAGTGCCCGCGCTGCCAGACGAGGGTCGTGGTGCCGGCGGGCGGCGACGCCGCGCCGACGTCGCTCGAAGGGCCGGAGATCGAGCGTTCGCTCGACGCGCTCGATCCGGCGGCGGAGGCCTTCGAGGTGGCCCCGTTCGCCATCGATCTGGAGACGGCGTCGAAGCGCCGGACGGGGCGGGGGGAACGCCGCCGGATTCGGGCGGCGCCCGCGCCGAAGCGGGTCGGCCGGAGGTCGACGGTGACCCTTCCGGCGTGGGTCCCGTATGCTTTCGTGGCGGCCCTTCTGGCCGTGGCCGCGGGTGGGTTCGCCCTCGGCGTGTGGTGGGCTGCGGCGGGGAGGGGATGATGATTCGAGCGAACGGTGGCCCGATCGGTGTCGGGCGGACGCGAAGCCTCGCGAGGACCCTCGGGGCCGTGTTGACGGCGGTGGCGGCGTCGCTGGCGGGTGGTTCGGCGACGTGCGCCGCGGATGCTCCCCCCTCGGCCGCCGCGGCGAAGCGCCTTCTCGATCAGGCCCGCGGAGAGATCGACGCCGAGCGGCCCGCGGCGGCCGGCGAGCGCCTCGCCGAGGCGGTGGCGATGCTCGGCGAGTTGTCCGCGGCCGAGAAGCCCCCCGCGGCGCTCAAGGGGCTGCTCGATCGGGCACGCGGGCTCCGTGACGACCTCGAGCTCCAGGGAGGCGACGTCGCTTCGATCGTGGTGCCGGAGATGCCGCGGCGTGCCGCGGGCAAGGATCGCCAGCGCAGTGACCCCATGCAGGAGGAGGCCGCGGCGAGCGGGGCCCGCGAGCAGAAGCCGGGGCCGGGACGCGGGGCTCCGAAGGGGCGGCCGACCGTCTCGGGAAAGAACGGGGCGAAGGGGAGGCCCGTCCCCCCTGCCCCGGCCACCGTGAGCTTCTCGGAGAAAATCGCCCCGCTCCTCTCGCGGCACTGCGGCGGATGCCACGTGTCCGGCAGACGGGGCGAGTTCCAGTTCACCTCCTACGACTCATTGTTGAAGTCGGGGATGATCCAGAAGGGGTCCGGGGCCGACAGCCGGCTGGTGGAGGTGATCCGCACCGGCGACATGCCCCGTGGCGGCGGCAAGGTGCCGGCGGAGGATCTCGCGGCACTCGTCACCTGGATCGACGAGGGAGCGGCTTGCGACACCGATCCGGCCGCACCGCTCGGCAATCCGGCCGCGCCCGCCGTGGCGGTCCCTTCCGGACCGGTGCCTCTCGAGCCGGGAGACGTGTCGTTCGCCTTCGAGGTGGCGCCGGTGTTGGTGGCAAACTGCATCGGTTGCCACGATGCCATGCAGCCCGACGGCAACCTTTCCATGGTGTCGCTGGCGTCGCTCCTCCGGGGCGGACGCAACGGAGCCCCCGTCGTCGCTGGCGAAGGGGCGGCGAGCCTCCTGGTGCGGAAGCTCCGCGGCAAGGACATCGACGGTCAGCGCATGCCGCTGGGCAAGCCTCCCCTTCCCGACGAGGTCGTCGAGACGATCCAGCGCTGGATCGACCAGGGGCTGAAGCTCGACCTGCTCTCGGCGGCGACGCCCCTGGAGACGGTGGCGGCGGCCGGACGGGCCCGCAGCCTTTCGCACGACGACCTGCGCACGGTGCGCTTCGACGCCGCCGACAAAGTCTGGCGGCGGAGCATCGCCGACGAGGAGCCGGAGGTCGTGATACGGGACGACCTGCGCCTGGTGGGCAATCTTTCCGGCGAACGACTGGAGAGCCTCGCCGACACGGCCGCGGCGGCCCTCGACGACGTCGCCGGCGTCCTGGGCCGCGACCGGCCGGTCGTCAAGGGAGGCATCGTGGTCCTGGCCTTCGAGAAGCCCTACGACTACTCCGCCTTCTGGGAGAACGTGCTCGGTGCGGAACGCCCCAAGGGGCTCACCAGCCACGCCGGGATCACCGGCGACGTCGTCTTCGGGGCGCTGGTGGCGCCGGAATCGGATTCCCCGGCGGCGCGGCTCGACGCCCGGGCGGTCCTCGCCGAGGAGTTCGCCGCGGCGGCGTTCGTCTCCCGTGGCGCTCCCGACTGGTTCGCCCGTGCGGCCGGGCGGGTGGTGGCGGTGAAGGCGGTGCCCAAGTCGGCCCTCGCGAAAGCGGCCCGGGGCGAGGCGGCGGAGCGGCTGCAGCAGTTGCGGCGACCGGCGTCCGTCGTCGACGGGACGGCGTCGGCGGCCGATTGCTCCGCCATCGGCGGGGCGTTCCTCTCCGCCGCGTCGGCCGGCGGGTCACGCCTGGCGACGACCCTGGACAAGCTCGACGAAGGTACCCCGTTCGACGCCGCCTTCGCGGCGGTCTACCAGGGTGCGCCGCCGGCCCTCTTCGAGGCGTGGATGGCGAAGGAACGGAAGCGGGCGGGAAGCCCGGGACGATGAGTCATCCACCGCGATGCCGTGGTGTCGAAGATGCGGAGAGCTCGTCATGAAAAGGAGGGGGCCTTGGATCCCGGGGCATGCGATCCGGGCGATCGGCGGAAACCCGCCCACCTCCGGCAGGACACGCGGCCGGGTCAATGCATCAGCCCCCGACGAGCCTCGTTAAGAGCTCACCGGCATGGAGTGACAGCAGCACGAACATGGCAGATGACCCATCGTCCCGGACTCCGGCGCCGAGCCGCCACGACCGGGACGAACGTCGGTCAGCATACACGTTCCGTCAGACGTCGGCCATGTCCCGGCCGATCGACTCCATCGTCTTGGTGTTGCGTTCCACGGCGATGACCACCGTCTGACGTTCGCAACCGGCCGGGTTCGAGGCCACGATCGGCAGCACCTGCCGCTTGTTCGGAAAATCGACGCGGACACGGAACGTGCCGTCGGGGGCCACCTTGACCGGCTCCCCCTGGAGGGTCACGTACGCCCCCGGCTGCGTGGCGCCGTAGACGATCATCTCGGCGTCGACCTCGATCTGGAAATCGCTCGACGGCTCCGGGTCCGACTCGCCGTCCATGGCCTCCTGCCGGGCGACGGGAGGGCCGATCGGCCGGCGGAGCTTCTCTTCGAAAAGCTCCTGCAGGTCGGTGCTCGAGTGTTCCGGCGAGAAACCCCCGCTCATGGCGTAGATCTTCTCGCAATCCGGCGCGATGTCGCCCCAGTGGGTGTCGAGCGTGTCGTTCTGCGACCCCGCCGGCACCGAGACCGCCGCCGACCGGGCCAGCGCCTGGAACCGCCCGCTCGCCGCCAGGTAGCCGATCTCGACCCGGCAGCGGATCGGCTCGCGCACGTCGATGAACCAGTTCTTCACGCCGCCGTGGACCTCGATCTCGCGGATCACCCGCTCCGACGGGGAGCCCTGGAGCGCGTTCTCGAGATGGAGCACGCGCAGCGTCGGCCGCGCGCCGTGCCATTCCTGGCCGAGCGCCGCCTGTGCCCGCTGAACGCTCGCCGGGGTGATTTCCCAGAAGGCGTGGAGCCAGTGGGGACCGCGGACCATGAGCACGATCCGGTCGCGCATGGCCGACGCCTGACGGCCGTTCTCGGGGCGGGTGACCAGGAGCTTGGCACGGGCGAGCTTTTCCCGCGCTTCCTGGATCCGGCGGGCGACGGCCTCGTCACGGGCGGGCGTGGCGACCGAGGGCGTCGGACGGGGCGCCGCGAGTTTCGGCCGCATCGCGGCGGCGGGGACCGGCTGACGGGCGCGCGCCTTGCGCACCAGCGCCCGGATGAGCTGGTCCTTGCGCATCGCATGCCAGCCGGCGACGCCATGCTGCTTGGCCAGGCGGGCCAGGTCTCGAACCGGCTTTTGTCGCAGAGTCGCCGCAGTCACGGATGTGTCCCGGGAGGGGGTGGAAACCATGATCCAACCCTACCGAGACCGCTTCCCGGACGCAAACAGGAGCCCCCCCACGAGGGTGGTTTTCGAGCTCTGCGGCCACGAAATGGGCCCGGCTGGAGGCTGGTCGTCCCCGGGACACCCCCTCCCTCCGGAAAGTCCGCACGGGCAGGACAGGGGCGGGCCCATGCCCCGGTGAGGAGCACGGGCGGATTCGACCGACGAACTGACGACGGGCCCGCTGGCGTCAGTCGCCGCGGAGCTTGAGACCGCGCTCGGAGAGCTTCTCACGGACCTCGTTGAGGCTCGTGACGCCGAAGTTCTTGCACTCCATGAGATCCTCGGCGGTGCGCCGGACCAGCTCGCCGATCGTCGTGATCCCGAGCTTGGTGGTGCACTTGCGGGCCCTCACCGACAGGGAAAGGTCGGTGATCGGCAGCGAGTGGACCTCCTGATCGTCGGGCGAGGACGCCTCCGGCTCGTACACCGCCTCGTCGGCGGCGGCCGCCGCGGCGAGCTGGCCGAGGGTCAGCCCCTTGGTGGCCAACATCTCCTTGATCTCGATCAGGCTGGTCTCGCCGAAGTTCTTGCTCTCGAGGATCTCCGCCTCCGTCGTCCGCGCCAGGTCGCCGAGGGTCTGGATGCCCATCTTCTGCAGGCAATTGCGGCTGCGGACCGAGAGCTCGAAGTCGCTGACAGGCAGCCCCAGGACCTGATCGAGCCGGTCGCGCTGCTTCTGCTCCTGTTCGTTGAGCTGCAGGTTGCCCGACGCGGACGAGTCCTTGAGGAACAGCCGCGCGCGGGGATGATCGGGATAAATCTGCAGGACCCGCTTGTAGCACTGCTGGGCGCCGCTGAAATCGTCCCGGTCCTCGCAGAGGATGCCGAGGTTCATGAGGGCTCCGAGCGACGCGGGGTACTGCTGAACGGCGCGCTCGTAGCAGGCCCGTGCCTCGTCGTCGTTGCCGACGCGGTCGTTGATCACCCCCATCGCGAAGAGGGCCGCGGGGTTGTTCGGATCGAGCGAAAGGGCCTTTTCGAACGCACCCACCGTGTCGGCCAGCGGCAGCCCGAGGTCGGCGGCCAGCGCCCCCTTCTCCGCCCAGTAGGCGGCCGACGACTCGCCGGCGGCGCCGAGCTTCGAGAGAGCCTTCTCCGCCTCCTTGACCTCGCCGGCGAGGCGATGGGCCTCGGCGATGCCCACGCCACAGGCGACGGCGTCATAGCCCCCCCGCTGTGCCGCGGCGAAGGCTTCCGCGGCCTTGGAGAGGCCGTCGGGGGAGGACGCTCCGGCCATCGCCAGGGAGAGCTGTGCCCGGGCCTGGTAGTAGTGGGCCAACGCCCCCCCGTCGGCCGACTTCAGCGTCTGGAGGGCGTCGTTCCAACGGCCGAGGAGATACTGCCCGACACCGAGCCGCACGCTCGACGCGGGGCTCCGTTCCCCCTGGGTCTCGAGATCCTTCACCGCGGCACGGAGATCGCGATGGACGGCCGGTTCGGAGCCGAGCAACGCCACCAGCGCGGCGACCTCGCTCGGGCCGAACGGGCCGGTGCCGGTGAACAGGTCGCGGACGTCGATGGCGACGGAGGTGGTCATGCGAGCCTCAGGCGGGGATTCGAGCGGGAAAACAAAGCCAGCGGCGGGAGTCGAACCCGCAACCCCCGCATTACGAATGCGGTGCTCTGCCAATTGAAGCTACGCTGGCGTTCACACCGGGACGGGACTCTCTCCCGGACCGGGAACTCTGCGGTTTTCCGCCCGACCCCGCCATCTCCTCCGCGCCCTCTCCGCGATGGCCGTCGCAGGCCACCGCTGGAAAGCGTCTCGGGACACCGCCGGGGGGCGGGACCCGACACGGCGACAGACGCCGCGGCAGGGACCGCAAACCCTGAAAAATAGCGCAGGGCCCCTGCCATCGTCAAGGGTCATCGGCTTCCGCGAGCCCGGAATCGTGCCCCGGTCCGGCTGTGTGGGCAGGAGCGATCCAAGGGGCTCTCCGGCCATCCCGGAGAGGGCGGCGGCGGCAGGTCGAGACTTCCCCGACCGGGGGCTGCCGACCACCGTGCAAAAAAAAAGTGGGGCCTCGGACCCGGCAGGAGCATCCTGCCATGGGAATGCGGGTCAGGGGCAAGGCGACCGCACGCCCGGAATAGCCCGAGGCCCCACCTTGGGAATGGGGTGGTGCCGGGCGTCATCCGCCCGACGGAAAGAAGTGGTTGCACGGGGCGTGCCAAATCTTCTCGAGCAGTGAAAAACGCCTCCATCGCGACGCGTCGCCGCAAAATCCCCGTGCGCGACCCATCGCCCTGGGTTTCCGGCGAGGCACGCGACGCGCGCCCTCCATCGCCGGCGTGGAGCAAACGGCGCCGGTGCCGTTGCAAAACGCGTCGGCAAAACGCGGCGCGCCCCCCGCTCCGCGGCCACCACCGCCGGGCGGCGTGCGGGACACCGGCCGAGCCCGCCGGCGGGAGCGGGGCCCGCCGTTTCCGCTCGCCCGGCGGGCTCCTTCCCTGCGGGAGGAGAAGTGGGGCAGACTGGACTCCGGTTCGCGGCGCGCGGCACGTATCATTCCCGGTGGCTCCGGCCGTGTGCCGGGGGCCGCCGCGCCGTCCGCCGCCCGTGCCCCTTCCCCGTCGACGGAGCCCCCCGTGATCCCGCGCCTCCCTGCCCGAGTGGGGCCCCACCTCTGCGGCCCGGGCCAGCCCCTTTTGGTGATCGCCGGGCCCTGCGTGGCCGAGAACGAGTCGCTCTGCCTGCGGGTCGCCGACACGCTCGCGGCGCTCGCGTCGTCGCTGCCGCTGCGATTCGTGTTCAAGGCCTCGTTCGACAAAGCCAATCGCACCAGCGCCGGCGCGTTCCGCGGCCCCGGCCTCGAGGAAGGCCTCGCCATCCTCGCCCGGGTCAAGGCCGCCAGCGGCCTGCCGGTCACCACCGACATGCACCTTCCCGACCAGGCAGGGCCGATCGGCGAGGTCTGCGACCTGATCCAGATTCCGGCCTTCCTCTGCCGGCAGACCGACCTTCTCCTCGCGGCGGCGGGGACCGGGCGGTCGGTGAACGTGAAGAAGGGCCAGTTCATCGCCCCGTCCGACATGCGTCATCCCGTCGCGAAGCTCCTCGCCGGCGGCTGCCAGGACATCCTGCTCTGCGAGCGCGGAACCTTCTTCGGCTACGGCCGGCTCGTGAACGATTTCACCGGCCTCCCCGTCATGCGCCGCTTCGGGACGCCGGTGATCTTCGACGCCACCCACTCGGTGCAGCAGCCGGCGAGCCTCGGTGATGCCACCGGGGGGGACCGCACGCTCGTCGAGCCACTGGCCCGCGCGGCGGCGGCCGTGGGCATCGACGGCTTGTTCCTCGAGACCCATCCCGACCCCGACACGAGCCCCAGCGACGGACCGAACATGGTGCCACTCGATCACCTCCGTCGCCTGCTCGAGCGCGTGCTGAGCATCCACGAGGCCCGCCTGGCCGGTGAGACGGAGGCCCAGTCATGACATCCTCCTCCACCGCGTCCGTTCGCACTCCGCCGCGGCCCGCCGAGCGGTCCAGGACATGGCTCCCCCCGGCCGGCCGGTGGTTCGTCGGCTGCCTGATCCTGGCGCTCGTGGGCGGGGCGCTCCCCGGCTGCGGCGGACGGCGGCGGCCGCCCCCCCGTGCCTCGGCCCAGCCGACGGGGCAGGCCGCCAGCGACGCCCAGCCGGTCCGGCAGTCGATGTCGCGCGAGGTGCGCGAGCGGATTCTCGAAGGGGCGATGGACGTCCTGGGCAACCTCGAGACCTACGAGGAGCCGGTCGCCTTCGCACAGGTCTTCGACCGGCTCAATCAATGGAGCCATGCCGCCGGCGACGCCGACGACGCGGCCGCAGGGGGCGAGCGCGGTTGGAGGCTCGATCCGCTCCTGGACACGCTCCCGGAGCGGCTCAAGGGGGGCGCGGCGACGCGCGGCATCGACGGCATGGCGTTCGACGCCGCCGGCGACGTCGTCGCCCTCCGCGACCAGCGTTGGCTGGCGGACGTCTCGACGGCGGCGCGGGGCGACGCCATCGACGATCTGGACGTCGCCGGCAAGCTCTTCGACTGGACCGTGCGTTCGCTCGCCATCGGCAGCGATCCGCCGATGGTTCCCGGCGATTCGAACCCCGGCACGCGGTGGTTCTTTCCCGGGGAGATCCTCCTGGCGGGACGGGCGAGCGCCGCGCAGCGGGCCTGGATCTTCCTCGAGCTCGTCCGACACGCCGGTCTCGAGGGGGTGATGCTGGCCACCGGCGACGCCGCGGGCGAGACGTGGCGGCCCTGGATCCCGGCGGTGATCAGCGGTGGCGAGGCCTATCTCTTCGAGCCCGGCTACGGTCTGCCGGTGCCAGGCCCGGGGGGCGAGGGGGTGGCCACGGCCCGGCAGGCCGCCGCCGATCCGTCGATCCTCGCCGCGCTCTCCCTTCCCGACCGCCCCTATCCGGTCCAGGCGGCGGACATCGTGCGTCTCGGCGTGCTGGTTCCCGCGACTCCGACGAACCTCGCCCGCCGGATGCACCATCTCGATCGGCAGCTCGCCGGCACCCGCCGCATCGACCTGTCGCTCGACGCCGACGCCCTGGCCGATCGGGCGCTGGCGGCGCTCCCCGCGCCCGAGGGCCCGGCCACGGCGCGGCGGAAGGGTCTTTGGGAGTTTCCCTGGGAGACGCTCGCCCGGAGGCGCACGATGTCCGGCGAAGTCGACCGGGCGCTCGCCAAGGAGCTGCGTCCCTTCGCCCTGGCGGTCGCCCAGGGGGACGAGGGGCGGGGTGCGCGGATGTTCCGCCCGCTCTACGCCGGACGGCTGCGCGAGTTCCGCGGCCAACTCGACGGTCCCGACGGCGCCAAGATGGCCTACCTCGCCGCGCGTCCGACCAACGCGGCGATCGCCGGCGTGGTCCGCGGCGCGCCTCCGCCGCAGGCGGACGAACTCAAGCGCGCCTACGAGGAGCTGAAGTCGGACGCCACCTATTGGCTCGGGCTGCTGACGCTCGCGGAGGGGGAGTACGAGACGGCGGCGGATTACCTCGGCCGGATGACGCTCGAGGCGAACCCGGACGGGGTCTGGGCCGACGCGGCGCGGGTCAATCTCGCCCGGGCCCGCCTGGGGCTGGGCGACCGCGAGGAGGCCGCCCGGCTCCTGCGGGCCGACGAGTCGCCACAGCGTTTCGGGAGCCGGATTCTCGCCGAACGCCTCGCGCCGCGGGGTGAATGACCCACCATTGGTTCCCGTCACTCTGGGCCGGAGGGAGTGGCGTCGTGACGGATGGAAGGGCCGGAGTGTGGCAGGAGACCGCCGGGAGCCGATGGGAAGGGAGCGGGACCGGCCGCACGCGTTGCGGGAAGTTCCGGCAACGGCTATCCTGTCAGGCTTCCGCTCCCCGCGGTCCCCCCCCACATCGATCC
>CAWUOA010000036.1:0-16062 GCA_963923225.1 uncultured Planctomycetaceae bacterium | reverse complement strand
CGGTATTCGACGTCGTCCGACATGGGGCCACCTCCTCGATGCGTGTCTTCCCCTGGATCAGGTCCGTCGGCCGAGTTCCCCGGCCGTCACTTCCCCTTCGCCTGCTCGAGTTCCATGCCGATGGCGAGCAGTTCCTCGGCGTCGAAGGAGGCGTCATTCGTCTCGAAGAGGCGGCGGATGGCTTCCTTGTGGATCTTCATCTTCGTGCCGCCGACGCCGAGGGCGCCGTAGAGGATCGCCGCCCCCTCCTCCTTCGCCTTGTCGGTGGCCGCGACTCCGGCGATCCCCGCCGGCGGGACGGCGTTCAAATCGACGAGCACGCGGGCCTGCTTCGCCGCGGCCCGGCCCGACTCGTCGAGGAGCGTGACGCCGGCCGCGCCGCAGGCGACGACCAGCGCCGCCGTGGCGAGCGACTGGGCGAGCGCCGGCTCGGTGGCCGACGAGCCGTCGGCCTGGATCGCCTGGAGCTTGGCGAGCGGCACCTTCGCCCGCACCCGCTCGCACACCTCCCGCGCCCGGTCGCGCGACCGCGAGACGACCGTCACCGAGGCGCCCAGGCCCGCGAGCAAGCGGACGACGCGCTGCCCCACCGGGCCGGTGCCCCCGAGGACGACCGCCTCGATCCCGGCGTGCGGGTCGCTCAAGGGAAGATGACGGCCGGCGGCGACGACCGCCGCCGCCGCGGTGGTGTTGGCACCGGAGGGATCGAGGAGCACGCTCACGCGCACCGGACCGAAGAACGCCTTCCGCACCGCCGCGGCCACCTCCTCGGCGGCGGGCACGTCGCTGCCGCCGACGAAGATCGCCGTGCCGGCGAGATCCGCGCCGCCCCGGGTGAACATCGCCCCGTGCACCAGCGGCACGACGTTGGTCGCCGTGACGCCCGAGTGGCGCAGCAACACGTCGGCGCCGGCGTCGACCGCCACCACCGCGTCGAAGGTGCTGGCTTGAGGATCGGTGTCGAGTTGGAGGAGGATCCGCTTCGGCATCGGCAGGCTCCGCGGTCGGAAGGAAGGGAATCGTGGAAACGACGTCGCCCGTGGCGCGGAAGCCGCGCCACGGGCGATTCATCGTACGACTTGAGTCACGTCGTCGAAGACGGCGTGACGTCGAGGCGTCGCCGGAGGCCGACGCCCTCCCCTGCCGTCGGCGTCCTCGCTCGGACGCCGCGGCAGGCGGAGCGGGAAATGAGCATGGATGCCATTTCCCGCGGGAAAATCAGAACCCGCGGAACGGATGGACGGCGTCGCGATGGGCGACCATCTCGGCTGCGGACGGCTTGCCCTGCATCGCGTTGGCGATCGCCGCCTTCGTGGCATTGTAGTTGTAGGTGTAGATCTTCTTGTCGTCGGCGGCCTGCCAGTGGATGAAGACGCCGCAGACGATGACGAGGTTCTCGGCGTCACGCTCCGGGATCACGCCGTCGGCGACGCTGTCGGCGACCGCCTTGGCGACGGCGGCCTGCGCGGGGCCGAACATCTGCACGGCCTGCTTGGCGCCCTTGATCGTGACCTTGGTGATCATCACCGTCGCCGGCTTCACCGCGACGTTGGGGGCGAGCACCGCGAGGAGGTTCGAGTGCCCCTCGCTCTGGCGGGCCAGGGCGTTGGCGAATGCCACGCCGACGGGGCCGTCCTTGCTCCCGATCAGCAGATCGATGTGGGCGATCTCGTTGCCTTCGCCGTCGAGCGCCTCACCGATGAACATCGACATCAGATTCTCCTCGTTGGTTCGTACCGCTCTGGAAGTTCGTCCGGACAGGGCCGTCCGATTCCCCCGGGCCGATTCGCCGGGCCGGAAGTGACCGCAGGAGAATACCATTTCAGCCCATGCCGGCAACCGACACCCACGCTCCCCCTCCCCCGTCCCCTCCGGGCCTCGTGGTCCTCGGAGCGAGCGTCCGTGCCTGGGCGGCGTCGGCGCGACGGGCTGGCTGGCTCGTCCGCGGGGCCGATCTCTTCGCCGACCGCGACCTCGTGGCCATCGCCGAGGCGGTGGCCGTCCCGCCGGAGGACTATCCCGAAGGGCTGGCCGCCGCCGCCGCCCGCTTTCCTCCCGGCCCCTGGTGCTACTGCGGGGCGCTCGAGAACGCCCCCGACCTGGTCGATGCCCTCTCCGTCGAGCGACCGCTGGCGGGTTGCCCCGGAGGGGTCCTGCGCCGGGTGCGCTCGCCCCGCCATCTCGCGGAGGCGCTTCGCCCCGCAGGGATCGGCTCCCCGGAGACGCGCGAGGATCCACTCGGCCTGCCCACCGACGGCAGTTGGCTCGTGAAGCCCCTGCGGAGCGCCGCCGGCCGCGGCATCGCGCCGTGGCTCGGCGTGGCGAAGCCGGCGGCCACGGCTCGAGACGCACTCTCCGGGGCGCGCGTCTGGCAAGCCCGCGTCGCCGGCGTGCCGGTGTCGGCGTCGTTCATCGTCGACACCGGAGAAGCACGCCTCGTCGGCACGACCGAACAGCTCGTCGGAGTCCGTTCCTGGCACGCCTCCCCCTTCGCCTACTGCGGCTCCCTCGACGTCGCCCCCGATCGGCTCGCCGACTCCCTCCGCGCGCAGTGGACGGCCATCGGCGACGTCCTCAGGCAGGCCTTCGGCCTGGTCGGCGCGATCGGCGTCGACGCGATGCGGTCGCCCGAAGGGAGGCTCGTGGTGCTCGAGGTCAATCCCCGGCCCACCGCGTCGATGGAGCTCGTCGATCGGCGCACCGGCGGCGCGCTCGCCCGCGATCACCTCGAGGCCTGCGGATGGCCGAGCCCCGCGCACGCACCGGATCGCGGCACCGGCGGCACGTGGGCCAAGGCGGTCCTCCGCGCGTGGGGCTCTCTCGAGACGAGCCCGCGCGTCACCGACGTCCTCGACGCGCTGTCGGAGGCGTGGACGGCGACGGACGGCCTCGCGGCGCTCGCCGATCTGCCGCGCACCGGCACGGACGTGCCGGCGGGCGCCCCCCTCCTGACGCTGTTCGCCGTCGGCGACGGCCCCGAGGACGCGCGGCGCCGGCTCGCCCTCCGCGCCGCCGCGGTCGAGACGGCGCTCGCCCGGATCGCGTCGCCGCGGCGGGCCTAGCCCGCCATCCGGCGCGGCACCGCGACCGGCGCGGCGTCGGCGGCGAGGTACTGCATCAGGTAGGCGTCCTCGGTGGTGTCCTCGTAGAAGTCCTTGAGGACCGAGATCGCCCGGTAGCCGAGGGATCGGAAGAAGAGCTGGGCGGGGAGGTTCCGCTCGCGGACCTCGAGGAGGATCCGGTCGCGGCGTTCGGCGCTGAGCTTCGTGGCCAGCTTCTCCATCATCTGCGTGCCGACGCTGAAACGGCGGTGCGAGCGGCGGACGGCGAAGTTGAGGACGTGCAGCCGGGTGCGGTGGAGCTCGTAGATCATGAAGGCCACGACCGAGTCGCCCGCCTCGGCGACCATGCCGATGCAGTTCCGCTGGCGCAGGCAGCGCGTGAAGTCCTCGTCCGACCAGGGGAACTCGAACGCCTCCTGCTCGATCTCCAGGACTTCCGCCATGTCGCGGCGGATCATCCAGCGCAGTTGGACCCGGAGCCGGCCGCCTTCGTGCTTCGCCACGTCTCGTTGACTCCCAAGGGATGCCTGTCGTGCGGGGGGCGGACCGTACCAACTGCGCTCCGCCGAGCCAAGAGAAGGACCGGCGGGAAACCGGCCGATTCCCCGCGCCGCCGCCGGCCGTTCCCGAGGATGGCAAGCCGTCTTGACCCCCTTCCTCCACCGCTCCTACCCTCCCCGCCCCGATCGGCCGGACACCCGTCCGCCGCTCGCCCCAGCGGGAGGATGCCTCAGATGCACGCGTCACGCCCCTCGGCCCAGGCCCTCCGCCGTCTCGTCGCGGGCGCCGCCGTCGCCGCGATCATGGCCGGCTGCGCGGGCCCCGCGATCCGCAGCCAGAGCCCCGAGGTGGCGGCCCTGCTGGGCATGGAGTCGGACATCCGTCTGGTGAGCGACTACGCCGCCGCCTGGGGCACGCATCCGCAGCGCATCGAGCGGGCGGCGCTGGTCACCGGCCTTCCCGGCACCGGTAGCGATCCGCCGCCGGGCGCCCAGCGCGCGATGCTCATGGCCGACATGCAGGCACGCGGCGTCGCCGAGCCGAACAAGCTCCTCGCCTCGCCGTCGACGGCGCTGGTGTGGGTGCATGCCTACCTTCCCCCGGGCGTCCGCAAGGGGGACCGCTTCGACGTCATGGTCGAGGTGCCCGCCGACAACGAGACCTCGAGCCTCGGCAGCGGCTGGCTGATGGAGACGCGTCTGGCGGAGATGGCGATCCTCGGCAACCGCGTCCACGACGGCCACGTCCTCGGCGTGGCCGAGGGCCCGTTGCTCGTCGATCCGGTGTCGGGCGGGACGCTCGACTCGAAGTCGAAGCTCCGTGCCCGCGTGCCGGGGGGCGGCGTGTCGCTCACCACGCGGCCGATCGGCCTGATCATCAACCCCGAGCACCGCTCGGTGGCCCTCTCGAAGCGCATCGGCGACACCATCAACCGGCGCTTCCACGCCGTCATCAAGGGCTCGAAGCGTGGCGTGGCCACGCCGAAGACGGAGCGCTTCATCGAGCTCGAGGTTCCCCCGGCGTACAAGCACAATCTCTCGCGCTACATCCGCGTGGTCCGCGCGGTGGCGGTGGTCGAGCCGCCGGCCGGGCGTCACGCCCGCCTCGAACTGCTCGCCCGCCAACTCGCCGACCCGGTCACCGCCCCGGCGGCCGCGGTCAAGCTCGAGGCGGTGGGCCGCGACGCCCTGCCGGTGCTCAAGAAGGGCCTCGAGTCGTCCGACGCCGAGGTGCGCTTCGCCTCCGCCGAGGCGCTGGCCTACCTCGGCGAGTCGTCGGCGGCGCCCCATCTGGCGGAGGCGGCCTCGAATCTCCGCACCGCCCGCCCGGCGGCGCTTGCCGCGCTGCAGGTCATCGACGACGCCAACGGGATCGACGCGCTCGAGACCCTGCTCACCAGCCCCAGCGCCGAGACCCGCTACGGCGCCTTCCGCTCGCTGTGGCGGATCGACCCGTCGATGCCGCTGGTCCGCGGCGAGCGGCTCGGCGACGCCTGCTCGCTCCACGTCCTCGACGTCGCCGGCCCGGCGCTGGTCCACTGCACGCGGAGCACCCGGCCGGAGATCGTCCTCTTCGGTACGGGCCATCCGCTCGCCTCCGGCCTCCGCGCCGAGGCGGGCAGCTCGATCGTCGTCGTCGTCGACGGCCGCGAGGCGACGATCAGCCGCTTCGCCGCCGGGGAATCGGATCGCTCCGTCGACGTCCCCGCCCGCGTCGACGCGGTGGCTCGGGCGATCGTCGAGGTGGGGGGCACCTACCCCGACGTGGTCCAGTTCCTCCAGCAGGCTAGCGCCTCGCGCTGCCTCGACAGCCGGCTGGCGTTCGACGCCCTGCCCAATGAGTTCGACGGACGCGGCAGCGTCCACGACGAGGCCTCGCGCGATCGCGAGGAGGCCGACGAGCCGCTCGAGGAGGCCACCGACGCGGACGCGGACGACACCGCCGCCGATCGCCGCCCGGGCGCGACGACCACCGCCGGGGGGACCACCGCGGGCACCTCGTCATGACCAGGCTCAAGGCGCTCGAGCTCTTCGGCTTCAAGAGCTTCGCCGACCGGACCCGATTCGAGTTCCCCGACGGCATCACCGTCGTCGTGGGCCCGAACGGGTCGGGCAAGTCGAACGTCGTCGACGCGATGAAGTGGGTCCTCGGGGAGCAGTCGGTGCGCTCCCTGCGCGGCAAGGAGATGACCGACGTCATCTTCGCGGGATCGGTGTCGCGCAAGCCCCTCGGCTCCGCCGAGACGACGCTCGTCTTCGACAACAGCGCACGCCTCCTCCCCGTGGACGCCGACGAGGTGCAGGTCGGCCGCCGCGTCTACCGCAGCGGCGAGAGCGAGTACCTCCTCAACGGCGAGGTCTGCCGGCTGAAGGACGTCCGGGAGCTGTTCAGTGGCACCGGCGCCGCCACCGAGGCCTACAGCGTCATCGAGCAGGGCCGCGTCGACGCCCTGCTGACGGCGTCCGGCAAGGACCGCCGCGCCGTGTTCGAGGAAGCGGCGGGAATCACGCGATTCCGTACGCGCCGCATCGAGGCGTTGCGCCGGCTCGAGCGCGCCGAGCAGAACAGGCAACGGCTGGCCGACATCGTCGGCGAGGTGGCGGCGCGGCTCGAGACGGTGCGGCACCAGGCGGCCCGGGCGCGGCGGTGGCGGCAGATGACCGACCGTCTCAAGAGCCTGCGGATCGTGGCGGCCCGTCAGGATCTGGCCGAGGTCGACTCCGCGGTGGCCGCGGTGGAGGAGGCGCTCCTGGCCCTCCAGGCGGCGGCGGCGGCGGCGGACTCCATGGCGACCGGGGCCGCGGCGGAGGCCGCCGCGAAGCAGGACGAGGACCGCTCGCTCGTCCCCGAGGCCGAACGGCTCCAGGCCCTCGTCGCCGACCGCCGCGAGCTCGCCGCCGGCGCGGCGGCGCGGCTCGAACCGCTGCGACAGCGCGTCGCGGAACGCGAGGCCGACCTCGCCGCCGCCGCGTCCGCCGCGCGCGGTGCGGCGACGCGGCTCCACGAGGCGACGCGCGAAGCCGCGTCGTGCGCGGCCGAGGCCGACTCGATCGGCGCCGAAGTCGGGGCCTGGGTCCTGAGACTCGAGGAGTGCGAGCGCGTCGCGGCCGGCTCGCACGGCGACGTCTCCGCCGCCCGGGGCCGTCTCGGCGCCATCGCCACCCGCTCCGCCGAGCTCTCGCAGCATCGTCAACGGCTCCTCATCGAGGCCGACCGCGCCGATACCCGCGGCGAGGAATACCGCCGTTCCGCCGGCGAGTGGCGGACGAAGGTCGACGCCGCCCGGCGGCGTGCCGCGGCCGCCGACGAGGCGCTCGCCGCCCGCGAGGGGAACGTCGACGCGCTGCTCCGCCGGGCCGCGGACACCTCCGCCGCGATCCTCCGCGCCGAAGGGGACGTCCGCGAGCGGACGACGGCACTCGAAGGGGGCTGGCGCGACCTCGCCGGATGGCAGGCGAAGCTCGAAGCCTGCGGCGAGCGGAAGCGGGTCATCGAGGAGATCGCCTCCCGCCACGAAGGCCTCGCCGAAGCGGCCCGCCGCCTCCTCGCCGACGCCGACGCCGCGGCGGGGGTGCGCGGCGTGGTGGGCGAATCGATCGACGCACCGCTGGAATGGGCCGGCCTGGTCGACGTGGCCCTCGGCGCAGCCGCGCAGGACATCGAGGTCGACTCGCTCGACGCTTTCGCCGGCTGGCTCGACGCCTGGGCGGCGACGGAGTCCGGCGCCCTGGCGCTGGCCGGCGGCGGCCGGGTCGGCATCGTCGCCACCGCCGCCGATCCCCTTTCCGCGGCCCCCTTCGCCGCGGAGAAGCCGGGGAAGATCGACGAGGTCGTCGCGACGGACGACGTCGCCCGCCCTGCGGAGCTCGCCGAGGCCGACTCCCCGACACCCGTGGCGCCGGCCGCCACCGCCGGGCCCCGAGGCGAGCCGGGGGTCGTCGGCCGTCTCGACCTGCTCGTCGCCGGGGAGGCCGCGCCCCCCGCCGGCCGCGCCGCGAGGCTCCTCGCCCGGACCTGGGTGGTGGAGTCGTTCGAGACCGCGCGTCGCCTCGCCCCCCGCCTGCCCGATCTGCTCTTCGTCTCGCGCGACGGACGCACCTGCCGCGGCGGGCGCATCGAGATCGGCACCGCCGCCGCCGCGTCGGGCCTCGTCACGCGCCGTGCCGAGCTCAAGGCCCTCGTCGAGCGGCACGAGGAGCTCGCCGCCCGGGTCGTCGAGCACGGCGAAGCGGTCACCCGTCTCCAGGAGGCGCTGGCGGAAGCGGGCCAGGTCGTCCGCCAGCTCCAGTCCCGTCGCCAGCAGGAGGCCGAGGCGGTCGCGGAAGGGCGGGCCGACGCGTCGCGTCTGGCGCGCGAGCGCGACGCGGCGACCGAGGCGATCGCCACGGCGGAGAAGGCGCTCCTCGACGCGGAGCGGCGTGCGGCCGAGGAGACGCGGCAGCGCGACGGGGTCGGCGAGCGGCTCTCCGCGGCGGACGCGGAGCTCGCGGCGCTCGTCGACGAACGGCACGCCACCGAGGCGGCCATCGCCGACATCGACCGCTCGCGCGGGTCACTCGTGGAGGAGATCCAGCGGCTGCGCATCCTCATCGCCACCGGACGCGACCGGCACGCCCGGGCCGGCGAGGAGTCGGCGGCCCGGCTGCGCGCCGTGGCCGAACGGGACGGAGCCCGCGCCGAGGCCGAGGAGCGCGTCCTGGGATCGCGGCGGCGGCTCGAGGAGGCGGAGCTCGAGCTGCTCGCCACCGGCCAGGCGCGCTCGGAGGCCGCCTGGGCGGCCGAGCGGGCCGAGGAGGCGTTCCAGGCGATCGCCACCCGCCAGGCGCTCCTCAGGGGCGCGGCGGCGCGGGCCGGCGCCGACGCCGACGCCGCGCGGGCCGAAGGGGCGGCGCTCGGGGAGCGGATCCACGCCCGGGAGCTCGAGGCGGGAGAGTCCCGGCACCGCCGCGTCCGCATCGTGGAGCGGATCCGCGACGAGTACGACATCGACATCGAGTCGCTCGCGGAGTCCGGCCCCGCGACGGCCGAATCCACCGACGAGCCCGTGCCCGATTCGCGCGCGGAACTCGACTCGGCCATCGAGGAGCTGCGTCGCAAGCTCGCTTCGATGACGACGGTGAACCTCGAGGCGCTCGCCGAGAGCGAGCAGCTCGCGGAGCGGCTCGCCGGCCTGGAAGCCCAGCTCGCCGACGTCACCGGGGCCAAGGACTCGATCGAGCAGCTCATCGCCCGGATCGACGACGAGAGCCGCCGCCTCCTCGCCGAGACGTTCGAGGTCGTCCGCGGCCACTTCCGCACCCTCTTCGAGCGGGTCTTCGGGGGCGGCCAGGCCGACATCGTCCTCGAGCCGGGCGTCGACGTCCTCGAGACGTCGGTGGAGATCGTCGCCCGCCCCCCCGGCAAGGAACCCCGGAGCATCTCCCTCCTCTCCGGCGGCGAGAAGACGATGACGTGCGTGGCCCTGCTCCTGGCCATCTTCCGCTCCCGGCCGAGCCCGTTCTGCGTCCTCGACGAAGTCGACGCCGCCCTCGACGAGGCGAACGTCGATCGATTCGTGGGAGTCCTGCGGGAGTTCACCAACACCCAGATCATCGTCGTCACCCACCGCAAGGCGACGATGGCGGCGGCCGACACGCTGTACGGCGTCACGATGGAGGAATCGGGGGTCTCGAAGCGGGTGTCGGTGCGGTTCGAGAACGCCGCCGCCATGACCAAGGCACCGTCGCGGGCCGCCGCCTGAGCGGCCCGTCACCCCTGCCGGGCCGCGTTTTTCCCGGCGTTCCGCCGTATCGCGCCAGCCGGACTGGCCCGTGCCACCGTCGCCGTCGCGAAGAACGGCTCAAGTCGCACCACGTGTCCATTCGATCTACCTCCTTGGACGGTCATACCGTGACCGCGATTCCGGCACGTCCGGGTTCGCGGCCCGCGGGATGAGCAGGGGGGGATACCTGCGAGTCGTCGCTGTCGCCGAAAGGCGCCCCGGAACGGGTGCGCCCCTGGCGGAAGGCACGCTCGCCCCCCCCCGGCTCTCTGGCCGGCCTTCGTGGGGCTCGACGACGCGGTCGTACCCACGGCGACGGTTCCGCGTCGGGGGGGCTGTGTCCCGCGCTCGTCAGGAGCGGGCTGGCCAAAGACGTTCCGGACACAAATAGTGCACATGGAGTTCACGTGATGAAGGTTTTCACGACAGGCCAGGTCGCCAAAATCTGCAAGGTCGCGCCGCGGACGGTCAGCAAGTGGTTCGATTCCGGTCGCCTCAAGGGCTACCGGATCCCCGGAAGCCAGGACCGTCGCATCCCGCGCGAGTACCTCATCAAGTTCCTCAAAGAGCACGGCATGCCCCTCGGCGACCTCGAGGACGAGGCGATGGCCAAGGTGCTGCTCGTCGGCCAGGACCAGGTCCTGATCGAGAACCTCAAGAAGCACCTGCCGCTCGAGCGATCCTTCAAGATCCAGGTCGCCGCCAGCGGGTTCGAGGCGGGCATCCAGGCGGAGAGCTTCCATCCCGATTGCATCGTGGTGGACTACTCGATCGGCCGCATCGACGCGCAGCAGATCTGCCAGAACCTCCGCCGCAACACCGAATACGCCGACACGATCGTGATCGCCCTGCTGCCCGACGACGGGTCGCAGATCACCGTCGATCGGGCCCACGTCAACGAGAGCTTCAAGAAGCCCTTCGACGTGGCGCTCCTCGCCGAGCGTCTCCGCACGCTCATCGGGGCCCGCAAGGAACTGGTCTGACACGGTTCCCTGACGAACTCCATGCACCGCAGGCCGGTGTGCCAGGGGGGCACACCGGCCTGCGTTATTTTTTCCCCGGTGCCTCCGCGGTATCCTCCGGGAATGGAACAGGACACCCCCTCCCCGGCGCCCCTGCGGATGATCGACGTCGGCGCCAAGCCGGTCACGGTGCGCGTCGCCCGGGCCGGCGCCCGCCTTCTCGCCCGCCCCGAGACGATTCGCCGCATCCGCGCCGGCGAACTGGAGAAGGGGGACGCCATCGCCGCCGCCCGCCTGGCGGGGATCATGGCGGCGAAGCGGACGAGCGAGATCGTGCCGCTGTGCCACCCGCTCCCGCTCGATTCGGTCGCCGTCACCCTCCGCTTCGACGATCCGGGCGCGGTCGAGATCGAGTCCGTGGTCCGGGCCACCGCCCGGACGGGGGTGGAGATGGAGGCCCTCGTCGCGGCCAGCGCCGCGGCGCTGACCCTCTACGACATGACCAAGTCGATCGATCCCGGGATGACGATCGAGGGCGTGCGTCTGGAGGAGAAGACGGGCGGCACCCGGGGCGACTGGCGGCGCGGCGCCGAGGATTGACGCGTCGCCGGGAGCGTCACAGCAGCGACGCCCCCGCCTCCGCGGCGCCGTCGATCGGGGCCGGCGGCGGGGGGATCTCCGCGGCGCGCGCGTTCCGGGCGGTCGTTTCCGCCGACTTCGGCCCCGCGCCGGAGGACTGGTCTCCGGCGAGGATCGGCTCCAGTTCCTGGACGAAATCGCGGGCGTCCTTGAACTCCCGGTAGACGCTCGCGAATCGCACGTAGGCCACCTGATCGACGCCGCGGAGGAGCTCGATCACGCGTTCCCCGATCGCCCGGCTGGCGATCTCGCCCTCGAAGGCGTCGTGGCACTCGCGCTCGACGGCCGAGACGATCTCCTCGATCGTCTCTTCCGCCACCGGTCGCTTGCCGCAGGCGATCGCCAGGCCGGCGCGAATCTTCTCGCGGTCGAACGGCTCGCGCACCCCGCCCTTCTTCACCACCGAGAGCAGCTGCCGCTCCACCCGCTCGTAGGTGGTGAAGCGACGACGGCACGAGACGCATTCGCGGCGCCGCCGGATCGTGGCGCCGTCGTCGACGGTCCGCGAGTCGATGACTCGGTCGTTGTCGGTCCGGCAGAACGGGCAGCGCATGGGTCCTCCTGACCGTCAGCCGGGCGGGTCGCCCCCCTCGCCGGCCGCCCCGAAGGCTTTCCGGGGGGCCGCGTTGATCTTCCAATCGCGCCGTTGACGCGAACTGGGAATGTCCATCGCCTTGCGGTACTTCGTCACGGTGCGCCGGGCGACGGTGATCCCGCGTTTGCCCAGCTCCTCGACGAGGTCGTCGTCGCTGTACGGGGCGTCCTTGGGCTCGGCCTGGATGATCTCCTGGAGCTTCATCCGCACCGTGTCCCAGGCCACCTCGTCGCCGTCGGCGCTGACGGTCCCTCCCACGAAGAACTTCCGCAGCGGCTGGAGGCCGCGCGGGGTCTGCAGCCACTTGTCGTCCACGGCCCGGCTCACCGTGGTGACGTGCATCCCGATCCGGTCGGCGATCTGCTGCATCTTGAGCGGCTCGATCGCCTCCGGCCCCTCGACGAGGAACCGGGTCTGGTGGTCGACGATGGCCTGGGCGGTGCGGAGGAGCGTGCTGCGGCGCTGCTCGATCGCCTCGATGAGCCACTGCGCCGAATTGATCTTCCGCTTGATGTACTCGCGGGTCTCCGCCGGCGTGTCGGGGGAGGCGAGCATCTCCCGGTAGAGCGGGCTGATCCGCAGGTTGGGGAGATCGACCTCCTCGAGCCGCACCTTCCAGGAGCCGTCCGGCTGCAGTTCGACGTGGACGTCCGGCTTCACCACCGGCACGAAGGGCACGGTGAATCGGGCGCCGGGCTTGGGCTGGAGCGAGTGGAGCTCCTGGCGCAGCGTCTCGATCTCCTCGATCGAGAAACCGGTCCTCCGGGCGATGAGGGGAAGGCGGTTCCCGGCGAGATCCTCGAGGTGGTCCGACACGAGCCGGCGGAGTTGCCGGGCATGGGGCATGTCGGGGCGGATCTGGAGCAGGAGGCACTCGCGCAGGTCGCGTGCCGCCACGCCGGCCGGCTCCATCCCCTGCACCAGCACCAGCGCCTCCTGGAGCCGCTCGAGCTGCGCTTTCCAGGGGGCGGAATCGCGCGACGCCTCGACGTCGACAAGATCCTCGAGCGTCATCGGCAGGTAGCCGTTGGCGTCGAGGTTGTAGATGATCCGCTCGGCCGCGTCGTGCTGGATCGGGTCGAGCTCGTAGTTGGCCAATTGCTCGTGGAGGTGATGGAAGAGCGTCTCCGGCCGCTCCTCCATGTTCGCCATGGCGTCGAGATAGCGGTCGGAGGCCTCCTCGAGCCGACCGGCGGAGGGGCGGCTCCGGTCGTCGTCCGACTCGGGATACTCGCTCGACCAGTCGTAGGAGCGTTCGAAGTCGGCCTGGTTGGCATGCTCCTGGTCGACCACCAGCGGCTTCTCGTCGACGGTCCGCTCCGGTGCCGGGTCCGGCGCGTCGACGACGGTCGCCACGGCCCTCGCCTCCCCTTCCGAACCCTCGGCCCCGGGCTCGTCGACCTCGAGCGTCTCGTTGTTCTGGATCTCCTGCTCGATCCGCTCCTCGAGCGCCATCATCGGCAGTTGCAGGATTTCCATCGACTGGATCATGCGCGGCGCAAGCACCTGCTTTTGCGCCATCCGCATTTCCTGGCCGAACGACATCCGCATGAGCGCGCCTTTCCGACTCTGCCCCTGACCCCTGCTCCCCCGGCCATCGCCGGGGGACTCCCTCAGGATACCGTCCGCGGGCCGTTTTGCGCCCGTTCCCGGGCAAAGCCCCGGGACGGCGCTACACCCGCTGCCTGCCCGCCAAGGCGTCGACGATCATTTCACGATTGGCCTGTTCCAGCGCCGCGCCCACCGTCAGGCCGCGGGCGAGACGGGTGATCTCCACCGGCATCCCCTCGAGCCTCCGCTGCACGACCAGCGCCGTCGCGTCCCCCTCGACGTTCGGCGTGGTCGCCATGATCACCTCGGAAAAGCCCCCCTCGCGCACGCGGGAGACGAGGGCGTCGATCGTCAGCGACTCGGGGCCCGTCCCCTCCAGCGGCGCCACGCGCCCCTGGAGCACGTGGTACAGGCCGCGGTAGGCGCCGCTCTGCTCGATCGCCAGGAGGTCTCTCACCTGCTCGACCACGCAGAGGCGCGAGCGGTCGCGGCGCGGGTCGGCACAGACGTCGCAGGCGTCCCCTTCGGCGAGGTTCGAGCAGACCCTGCAGGGGCGGAGATTCTCCTTCACCGCCCGCAGGGCGTCCGCGAACTCGAGCGCCTCCTCCTTCGGCATCCGCAGGACGTGGTAGGCCAGCCGCTCCGCCGACTTCTTGCCGATGCCGGGCAGCCCGGCGAAACAATCCACGAGCCTCGAAATCGCTCCGCGCCGCTCGGCCATGCCTCACCTCCGTGTCCGATGGTCGACCCGCCGGCGGCCTTCACTCCGCCTCGTTCCCGTCCTCCGCCGCGTTCCCCGCGCCGCCGTCGGCCGCCGCCACGGCGCTGCCGGCCGGCGCGACGGCCCGGCGCGGCCGGCCCGGCTCCACCTTGCGGATCGCGGCATCGAGCAGCCCGCGGGCGTGGGCCACCAGCGGGTGATCCATCGTCTCGCGCACCAGCGCCGCCTGCGATCGGGCCGGCATCGACGGCGTCGCCGCGGGCGCCGTCTCCGCGCGATCGTCGCCGGTCGTCGCCTCCGCGGCCCCCGCGTCAGGGGCTCCCTCGCCGGCGCCCGTCGCCGGCCCGGTCACCGTCGCGGCCGAGGGGATCTCAGGCGCCGCCATCCGGGGCGCGAGCGTGATCCGCTGGCGGACCGACCGGCCGGCGATCGTCGACAGTGCCGCGTCGAGTTTGCCGACGGTCTGCGGCGCGGAGAGCATCCGCACCGCCTGCCCCGACTCGGCGGGAAACGTCACCTGGAGGACGTCTCCGTCCCAGGCGGCCGAGGCGGCCATGGCGACGAAGTCGGCCACGAGCCCCCCCACGATCTCCCCGCATCCGATCCAGGCGGCCAGGGGGTCGGCAGGGAGCGACGGCGGCGCGGCCGGCCCGGGCTCGAGGGGCGGCGCCGGGGGTGGATCGCGCGGTGGCGCGGCGAGCGGTTCAGCGGCGGCCGTCAGGTCGGTCGTTTTTTTTTCGCGCCCCTCCGCGGCCGTCGGCGGCGCGGCGCCCCGGATCGGCGCCGCGGGGGCCGGCAGCGCCCCGCGCGGGGCGGGCACCGCGGCGGCCTGTCCGGCGATCCGCTCCACCGCGGCGGCGAGGCTGTCGAGGTCGTCGAGCCGTGCCAGCCGCACCACGGCCATCTCCGCGAGGACCCGGGCATGGCCACTCGAACGCATCCGGGAGAGCGACTGGTCGAGGATCTGCAGCATGGCGAGCACGGTCTCGGTGCCCAGCGCCCGGCCGGTCGCGGCCAGATCGATCCCCAGGCCGTCTCCCTGGAGGAGCCGCTCGGGACCGCAGCCGACGCTCGCCACCAGGCAGTCGCGCAAGGCCGCGAGGACCTGCTCGAGCACCCCGCCCGGATCGGCGCCGCCGCCGAGGCTCGCGTCGAGGGCGGCCAGCGCCGCGGCGGCGTCGCGGGCGGCGATCGCGGCCACCAGCGCCCCGACGCGCTCCTCGCGGCCGGTGCCGATCACGGCATGGACGTCGTCGACGCCGACCGGCCCCGCGTTCGCACCGAGGAGCTGCTCGAGGAGCGACTGGCTGTCGCGCATGCTGCCGGCGGCGCGGCGGGCGATGAGCGTCAGCGCGTCACCCGACACGCTCGCCCCCTCGGCGGCCACGATCTGCCCGAGGCGGCGGGCGATCGCGGGCGCGTCGACGGTGACGAAGTCGAAGCGCTGGCAACGGGAGAGGATCGTGATCGGGAGCTTCTCGGGCTCGGTCGTGCAGAGCACGAACTTCACGTGCCCGGGCGGCTCCTCGAGCGTCTTGAGCAGCGCGTTGAAGGCCTCGCGCGTGAGCATGTGGACTTCGTCGATGATGTAGATCTTGAAGCGTCCGCGCGCCGGACGGACCGCGACGTTCTGCCGCAGGCTGCGGATCTCGTCGATGCCGCGGTTGCTGGCGGCGTCGATCTCGACGACGTCGACGTCCTGCCCGGCGGCGATCGCGGTGCAGTTCTCGCAGGCATTGCACGGCTCCGCGGCGGGCCCTGCGGCGCACTCGAGCGCCTTGGCGAAGATCCTGGCGGCGCTCGTCTTGCCGACGCCGCGGGCCCCGGTGAAGAGGTAGGCATGGCCCACCCGGCCGCTCTCGATCGCCCCGGAGAGGCCGCGGGCGACGTGCTCCTGTCCGACGAGCTCGTCGAATCGCTGCGGGCGGTAGCGCCGGGCGACGACCCGGTAGCCCTCCGGGGACACCCCCGATGGACCGGGCCCGGCGGAGGTGGAATCACTGTCTGCGGCCATGGGGTCGGACGCCGATGAGAGGCCCTCCGCACAAAGGGACGACTGCTGATGGCTGCTGCGGTTAGGCCCTGACCAGGTTCACAGGCCCCCATCGCAGGGGCCTCTCATCGGAGTCCGACGACTCACGTGACGATTCTTACGTCCACGCTCCCGGAGGTCAAAGCGCCCGGGCCCATCCGCGGGAAACAGCGACCGGACCGCCCCCGCTACAATCCGCCCCATGGCCAGTCCGATGATGCAGCAGTTCGAGGCGGCG
>CAWUOA010000035.1:0-16268 GCA_963923225.1 uncultured Planctomycetaceae bacterium | reverse complement strand
CCGCCTACCGGCAACTGTCGCTGCTGATGCGGCGTCCGCCGGGACGCGAGGCCTATCCGGGCGACGTGTTCTACGCCCACAGCCGTCTCCTCGAGCGGTCGGCCAAACTCTCCGCGGAGCTCGGCGGCGGGTCGCTGACCTCGCTGCCGATCATCGAGACCCTCGAAGGCGAGGTGTCGGCGTACATCCCGACCAACGTGATCTCGATCACCGACGGCCAGATCTACCTCCAGCCCGACCTTTTCTTCGCCGGCCAGCGGCCCGCCATGAACGTCGGCATCTCGGTGTCGCGCGTCGGTGGTGCCGCCCAGACGAAGGCCATGAAGAAGGTGGCCGGCGGTCTCCGTCTCGACCTGGCGAGCTTCCGTGAGCTCGAGGCCTTCGCCCAGCTCGGCACCGACCTCGACGCCGCCACGCAGCAGCGTCTCGACCGCGGCTACCGGATGGTCGAGCTCCTCAAGCAGGGGCAGTACGCCCCGATGGACGTCGTCGACCAGGTGCTCAGCATCTACGCCGGCACCCGCGGCCACCTCGACGCCGTGAAGCGCGAGGAGGTGGCGACGTGGGAGAAGGACTTCCTCACCTTCGTCCGCGACCAGGTGCCGGAGCTCCGTTCGCGGATCGAGAAGTCGAAGGAGCTCGACGCCGAGGGCGAGCGTCAGCTCGAGGCGGCGATCGCCGAGTTCAAGCGGCAGTGGGCCACGCGCGACTCCGGCGCCAAGAGCGGCGCCAAGGTCGCGGCGGCGCGGTAGTCGATTCCCGAAGTCCCCCACGGATCACGATTCATGGCCAAGGCAAGGGCACTCGACCGCCGGCGCAAGTCGGTGAAGAACATCCGCAAGATCACGCGGACGATGGAGCTGATCGCCACCGCGCGCTTCAAGAAGGCGATGGACCGGTCGGTGGCGTCGCGCGACTACACCGCCAGGCTCGCGAAGATCCTCGGCAACATCGCCGCGGTCGGCGGCGGCGACGCCGTCGGCTTCGCCCATCCCCTCCTCGAGGTCCGGCCGACGAAGCGCACGGCGGTGCTGGTGCTCACCGGCAATCGCGGCCTCTGCGGCGGCTACAACTCGAACATCGTCCGTCAGTCGCTGGCGATCCTCGGCCAGTGGAAGAGCGAGAAGGTCGACGTCCACACCTCGGTGTCGGGCAAGCGCGGCATCTCGGCGCTCAAGTTCCGCGGGCTCGACATCGACGAGCGGTACACGGAGTTCGAGGACAAGCCGGAGTTCGAGCAGGTGGCGCCGATCGGGCGGGCGTACCTCGAGGCCTACGCCGCGGGGAAGATCGACCGGCTCGACGTCGTCTACACGAAGTTCGACAGCATCGCCCGCCAGGCCGCGGTCACGGAGATGCTCCTGCCGCTCAAGCCCCCGGAGGCGGACGGCGGCGGCAAGGGCAAGGCCGCCGAGTCGCTCGCCAGCCAGGATTACGACTTCTACCCCTCGGCCCAGAGCATCCTCGAGGAGATTCTCCCGGCGAGCTTCATGGCGAGGCTCTTCAAGTGCTTCCTCGACGCGGCGGTCAGCGAGCAGGTGGCCCGGATGGTGGCGATGAAGGCGGCCAGCGAGAACGCCGGCGGCCTCATCAAGGACCTCTCGCGGCGCTACAACCGGGCCCGCCAGTCGCAGATCACCGGCGAGATCATGGAGATCCTCGGCGGCGTCGAGGCCCTCAAGAAGTGACCCGCCGGCCGTGACCTCCGCGGCTTCCGCCGCGGGACACGCTCCCCAGAAACACCCTTCCCACACACGCTTTCCTCCAGCAAAGGCACGACGAGAACCCCATGGCAACGGCAATCAAGCAGGGCAAGAACATCGGCCGCGTCACCCAGGTCATCGGATCGACGTTCGACGTGGAGTTCCCCGAGGACTCGATCCCGGCGATCTACAACGCCGTCCGCATCGACCACGAGGGGAAGGGCGTCTCGCTCCACCTGATCGGCGAGGTCCAGCAGCACCTCGGCGGTGGCAAGGTCCGCTGCGTGGCCCTCGGCAGCACCGACGGCATGATCCGCGGCGGCGAGTGCGTCGACACCGGCGCCCCGCTCTCCGTGCCGGTCGGCAAGGCGACCCTCGGCCGCGTGTTCAACCTGGCCGGTGATCCGATCGACAACCGCGGCCCGGTGCAGACCGAGGAGCGCTGGCCGATCCACCGCGACCCGCCGCCGGTCACCGAACTCTCCACCAAGACCGAGCTCTTCGAGACCGGCATCAAGGTGATCGACCTCCTCACGCCGTTCGTCCGCGGCGGCAAGGCCGGCCTCTTCGGCGGTGCCGGTCTCGGCAAGACGGTGATCCTCACCGAGCTCATCGCCCGTATCGCCAGCGCCCACGGCGGCTATTCGGTGTTCGCCGGCGTCGGCGAGCGCACCCGCGAGGGCACCGACCTGTGGCTCGAGATGCAGGAAGCCAAGATCGGCGACACCGGCCGGAGCGTCATCGAGCAGACGTGCATGGTGTTCGGCCAGATGAACGAGCCGCCGGGAGCCCGTCTCCGCGTCGCCCTCTCGGCGTTGACGATGGCCGAGTACTTCCGCGATACCACCGGCGCCGACACGCTGCTGTTCGTCGACAACATCTTCCGCTTCTCGCAGGCCGGCAGCGAGGTCAGCGCCCTCCTCGGCCGCATGCCCAGCGCCGTGGGTTACCAGCCGACGCTGGCCACGGAGATGGGAGCGCTCCAGGAGCGGATCACGAGCACCTCGAAGGGGGCCATCACCTCCGTGCAGGCGGTGTACGTGCCGGCCGACGATCCGACCGACCCGGCCCCGGCCACGGCGTTCGGCAACCTCGACGCCTTCCTCTACCTGGAGCGTTCGATCTCCGAGAAGGGTATCTACCCGGCGGTCGATCCGCTCGCCTCGTCGAGCCGCATCCTCGATCCGCAGTACGTCGGCGAGCGGCACTACAAGATCGCCCGCCGCGTGCAGCGGACGCTGCAGCGGTACCGCGAACTGCAGGACATCATCGCCATCCTCGGCGTCGACGAGCTTTCCGAGGAGGACAAGCTGGTCGTGCACCGCGCCCGCCGCATGGAGCGTTTCCTCTCGCAGCCGTTCCTCGTGGCCGAGGTGTTCACCGGCAAGCCGGGCGAGATCACCAGCCTCGCCGACACGATCCGTTCCTTCGAGGAGATCGCCGACGGCAAGTGGGACCACCTCCCCGAGCAGGCGTTCATGTACGTCGGCCCGATCGAGCAGGCCGAGGAGCAGGCCCGGAAGATGGCCGCCAAGGCCTGATCCCGACCGCATCCGTCGATGTCCGTGACCTCCCCCGTGCCTCGAATCGCCCCGATCCCCGGACCAGGACCGCACGATGGCTGAAGCGAAGACGACCACCGGCGTCCGCTGCGTGATCACCACCCCGGAATCGACGGTGCTCGATACCCGGGCGACGTTCGTCTCCCTGCCGCTCTTCGACGGAGCGCGGGGCGTCGGCCACGGCCACGCGCCGTTCATCGGCAGGCTCGGGGCCGGCGAGGTGCGGATCACCGGCGCCGACGGATCGGGCGGGGCGGTGCGGCGCGCCTTCGTGGAGGGGGGCTTCGTCGAGGTGGGGCAGGACGTGGTGACGATCATCACGCAACGCTCGATCCCCGGCGAGAAGCTCGACGCAGCCGCCGCGCGGGCCGACCTCGAGAAGCTCCGTACCCAGCCTGCCCGCGGCGACGAGGCGATCGCGGCCCGGATGCGGGCCGAGGAGACGGCCCGGTCGCTGGTCAGGGCCGCCGGTCGGAGGGACTGAGCCGGTGGAGACGACGGCGATGTGGCGAACGCTCCTCGCCGCGTGCCTCTCGGGGACGCTCGGCCTCGCCTCCGGGTCGGCCGTCGCGGCCGACGGCGCCGCCGCGGTCCGATCGATCGCCTTCGTCGGCGGGAGGGTGCTCCCCATCTCCTCAGGGCCGCTCGACGACGGCACCGTCGTCGTCACCGGCGGGAAGATCGTCGCGGTGGGCCCTGCGGCCACGACGGCCGTCCCTCCGGGCGCCGAGGTGGTCGACGCCCGCGGCAAGGTGGTGATGCCGGGCCTGGTCGACACCCACAGCCATGTCGGCGGCGGCGGTGGAGGCGACTCGAGCGCCCCGGTCCAGCCCGACGTGCGGATCCTCGATTCGATCAACGTCCGCGATTCGGGCCTGCGCAAGTGCCGCGCGGGCGGGCTCACCACGCTCAACATCATGCCGGGATCGGCGCTCCTGGTCGGCGGGCAGACGGTGTACGTCAAGCTCCGCCGCGGCGGCACCATCGAGGACCTCCTCTACAGGGATGCCGCCGGCTCCCCGCTCGGCGGCCTGAAGATGGCCAACGGCACGAACCCGCAGCGCGACGCGCCCTTCCCCGGCACGCGCGGCAAGGCGGCGGCGATCGTGCGGCAGAAGTTCACGGCGGCCCGGGAATACGCGCGCAAGCTCGCCGATCCCGACGAGTCGAAGCGGCCCTCCCGCGATCTGGAGCTCGAGTCGCTCGCCGAGTGCCTCGACGGGAAACGAATCGTCCACCACCACACCCACCGCGCCGACGACATCCTCACCGTGCTGCGGCTGCGGGAGGAGTTCGGCTTCCGGGTCGTGCTCCACCATGCCAGCGAGGCGTGGAAGGTCCCCGGCGAGTTGGCGCGGGCCGGCGTCCCCTGTTCGGTGATCGTCGTCGACTCACCCGGCGGGAAGATCGAGGCCATGGACATGTCGCTGGCCACCGGCGCGGTCCTCGAGAGGGAAGGGGTGGCCTGCGCGTTCCACACCGATGATCCGGTCACCGACTCCCGCCTCTTCCTCCGCTCCGCGGCGCTGGCGGTGCGGGCCGGCATGTCGCGCGAGAAGGCCCTCGAGGGGCTGACGCTCGCCGCGGCGCGGATGCTCGACCTCCAGAACCGCATCGGGTCGCTCGAGCCGGGCAAGGACGGCGACGTGATCCTCCTCTCCGGCGATCCGCTCTCGGTCCGCACGAAGGTGCTCGGCACCTGGGTGGAGGGGGAGCGCGTCTTCGACCGCGACGATCCCGAGGACCGGCTGTTCGCCGTCGGAGGATACGGCTCCGGCCGCGACCAGCAGGCCGAGTCGTGCTGCGCGGGAGGCACCCGATGAGCCGTTCGTACGCGGCGGTCGCGATTCCGTCACTGCTCGCCCTGGCGTTTCTCGCGCTGCCCGCCACCGCCGACGTGCTCGCCGTGCACGGCCGCACCCTTCACACCATGGCCGGGCCGCCGATCGAGGATGGGGTCGTCGTCGTCGCCGACGGAAAGATCGTGGCGGCGGGGAAGGCGGGAGCGGTGCTCGTTCCCGAGGGCGCCCGAACGCTGCGGGCCGAGGTGGTCACCCCCGGTCTCGTCGACGCCCACACCGTCGTGGGCCTGGCCGGCTACCTGAACCAGGACCAGGATCAGGACCAGCTCGACGCCACGGAGCCGGTGCAGCCGGAACTGCGGGCCATCGACGCCTTCAACCCGCGGGAGCGGCTGGTGGAGTGGGTCCGCGGCTTCGGCGTGACCACGCTCCACACCGGCCACGCCCCGGGAGCCCTGGTGTCGGGGCAGACGATGGTGGTGAAGACGGCCGGCGGCCGCGTCCTCCGTCCGCTGGCGATGATCGCCGCCACGCTCGGCGACGCCGGACGGCCCGGAGGGGACAAGAAGCCGCCGGGGACGCGGAGCAAGTCGGTGGCGATGCTCCGGGCGGAGCTCACCAAGGCGGCCGAGCACCGCCGCAAGCTCGCCGACCCCGATCCGGCGAAGCGGCCCGCCCCCGACCTCCGACTCGACGTGCTCGCCCAGGTCGTCGCCGGCGAGGTGCCGCTTCTGGTCACCGCCGACCGGGCCACCGACCTGGCGTCGGCCCTCCGCCTGGCGGAGGAGTTCCGGATCCGGGTGGTGCTCGATTCGGCCGCCGAGTCGTATCTGCTGGCCGACCGCATCGCAGCCGCCGGCGTGCCGGTGATCCTCCATCCCACGATGAAGCGTGCCGGAAGCGGCGAGACCGAGAACGCCGGATTCGAGACCGCCGCCGCGCTCCGGGCCGCCGGGATCCCCGTCGCCCTCCAGAGCGGCTACGAGAGCTACGTTCCCAAGACCCGCGTCGTGCTCTTCGAGGCGGCGGTGGCCTCGGCCAACGGGCTGTCGACCGCCGACGCGCTGGCCGCGGTGACGATCGAGGCGGCACGGATCGTCGGCGTGGCCGACCGGGTCGGCTCGCTCGAGCCGGGAAAGGACGCCGACCTCGCCCTCTTCGACGGCGATCCGTTCGAATACACGAGCCACTGCGTGGGCGTCGTCGTCGATGGCGTGGTGGTGTCGGACGAGGCCCGCTAGCCGGCCAGCGGCCCGTGGCGAAAGGCGTGCCAGGGCGGCAGCACTGCGAGGGAGCGACCATGACGGGAGTGCGGCGGCACGGGCGCGTGTGGATGCACCTTCTGGCGGCGATCGTGCCGCTGTCCGCCTTCGCGGAGGATCCCCCCGGCCGCCCCCCGAACGTCGTGCTGCTCGTCGCCGACGACCTGGGGATCAACGACCTCTCCTGCTACGGCCGCGCCGACCAGCCGACCCCGGCGCTCGACCGCCTCGCGGCCGAAGGGGTCCGCTTCACCCGGGCACTCGCTCCGGCGAGCGTCTGCTCGCCGTCGCGGGTGGCGCTCGTGGCCGGCCTCCACCCGGCACGGGTGGGGATCACGACCTTTCTTCCCGGCAGGTCCGACCGGTCGAGCCACAAGCTCCTCGCGCCGTCGATGCCCTCCGGACTGCCGGCCGGCGCCGCCACGCTCGCCGAGCGGCTCGCCCCGGCCGGCTACCGCAGCCACTTCGTCGGCAAGTGGCACCTCGGCGGCGAGGGATCGCTCCCCGTCGATCGCGGCTTCCTCGACCATGCAGCGGGCCGGGCGAACCCCGGACCGGAGAGCCCCGAGGGAGGGAAGGGGGAGGCGCGCCAGGCGGCCGACGCGGCGCGCGTGATCGCCGAGGAGTCGCGCGAACATCCGGCCACTCCTTTCCTCCTCGTCGTCGGCTTCGATTCGCCCCACGTGCCGCTGGAGGCGCCAGCCGCGGAGATCGCGGCCAGGAAGGACGCCTTCCATCCGACCTACGCGGCGGTGATCGCGGCCCTCGACCGGGCGGTGGGGACGATCGTCGCCGCGCTCGACGAGGCACGGATCACCGACGAGACGCTCCTGGTCTTCACCTCCGACAACGGTGGCCTCCACGTGCCGGAGGTCGGGAACCCGCCGCCGACGTTCAACGCCCCGTCCCGGGCGGGGAAGGGCTTCCTGTACGACGGCGGCCTGCGCGTGCCGCTCGTCGTCCGCTTCCCGGGAGGCGCGGAGCGGGGCCGCATCGTGGAGACGCCGGTGTCGACCGGCGACGTCGTCCCCACGATCTGCCGGCTCGCCGGCGTGGACGCCCCGGCCGAGGCCGACTTCCGCGATCTGGCCGAGGTGCTGGCACCCGCGATCGGGAGCGAGCCGGCACCGCCGCGCGAGTTCTTCTGGCACCAGCCGCATTACACCAACCAGGGTGGCCGTCCGACGGGCGCCGTCCGCCGCGGCCCCTGGAAGCTCGTGGAGCATCTCGAGGACGGCCGCCTCGAGCTCTTCGAAGTCGACGCCGACCCGGGCGAGTCGCACGACCGGGCCGCCGCGGAGCCGGCCCTCGTCGCCGAACTGCGCGGCCGGCTCGAAGGCTGGCGGCGCGCGGTCGGCGCCAGGGGAACGACCGCGAACCCCCGCTTCGACCCCGCCGCCTGGCTGGCCTGCCACGGCACCGTCGACGTCTCGCGGCTCGCCCCGGCCGCCACGGCGGCCGGAATGGTGCCGCCGCTCGCCGCGTGGCGGGCGGCGATGGACGACGACTCGGCCGGGCCGCCGGCGACGCGACACGGTTTTCTCCGCCTGGCCGCCAGCGAGGCGAGGGTCGAGGGGGAGAAGCTCCGCTACGAACCGCCGGCGGAGAAGGACACCCTCGGCTACTGGGTCGACGCGGGCGACCGGGCCTGGTGGGACTTCCACCTCGACCAGCCGGGCCGATACCGGGTCGGGATCCTCCAGGCCTGCGGGGCGGGGCAGGGAGGCTCGAGGGTGGAACTGGCCGCGGGCGACTCGCGGCTCGAGTTCACCGTCGAGGAGACGGGGCACTTCCAGCGATTCGTGCCGCGCGACGTCGGCACGCTCGACCTCCCCGCCGGCGACGTCCGCCTCACCGTGCGGGCGCTGGCCAAGAAGGCCGCCGCGGTGATGGACCTCCGGCAGGTGACGCTCGAGCGAGCGGAGTGACGGCGTGTCCGCGGCGGCGGCCGAGGGGCCGGCCCGCCGTCAGATCTGGTAGTCGTGGTCGATCGCCGGCGCCTCGCCGCGCATCCGCAGCTTCGGCCGTTCCAGGACCACGGTCGTGCGCGGGTCGATGCTCCGCGTCAGCCAGACGTTGCTGCCGATGACCGAGTCGTGGCCGATCCGCGTGCCGCCGCCGAGGACGGTGGCGTTGGCGTAGATCACCACCCGGTCCTCGATCGTGGGGTGGCGCTTCGTGCCGCGCACCAGATGGCCGTCGGAATCGGTCTGGAAGGAGAGGGCCCCGAGGGTCACGCCCTGGTAGAGCTTGACGTGGCTGCCGATCTCGCAGGTCTCGCCGATCACCACGCCGGTGCCGTGATCGATGAAGAAGTGGTCGCCGATCGTGGCCCCGGGATGGATGTCGATGCCGGTGCGCGAGTGCGACCACTCCGCCATCATCCGCGGGATGAGCGGGACGTCGAGCCGGTGGAGGACGTGGGCCAGCCGGTGGATGGTCACCGCCTCGAGCCCGGGGTAGCAGAAGATCACCTCGTCGAGCGTGCGCACGGCCGGGTCGCCGTCGTAGGCGGCCTGCACGTCGGTGGCGAGGATCCGCCGCAGCTCAGGGATGCGCTCGAGGAACTCCACCGCCTTCGCCTGCCCGAGCGCCTCGAAGTCGGCCTCGTCGATGCAGCCGTGGACCCCGGGGATCGTCGGCGCCTCGGGCCCGGCTCCCGCCCGCCCGATGAGCGAATGGCGCAGGGCCCGGCCGATCTGCGTCGTCAGCTTGTCGTGGAGCCCGTCGATCAGGTCGCCGACGTGGTAGGTGACGTTCCCGAGGTGGAGGTTCTCGCGCCGGCGGTAGCCGGGGTAGAGGATCTCCTTCAAGTCCTCGCAGGCCGAGACGATGGCCTCGTAGTTGGGCAGCGGGCAGTGGCCGAGGTACTGGATCGTGGGAACGTCCTGATACGTCTCCACGATCCGGCGGGTGAGCTCGGGGAGCTGCTCCTTGATGCGGACGTCGGTGGCCATGGGTCTCTTTGTAGGGCCGTGCCCCGGCGCAGGGCAACGTTCCGCCGGCCCGGGACCGCCGGGCGGAAGGCGACGGCACCGCCGGCACGACCGTCGCCACCGTACCCTTCGACGCGAAAGGCTGCGGGAATTGAGGGTTCCTCGGGGCCCCCGGACCTCCTCCGGCGACCGGGCAATTCGGGGGAACCCTGCGGGGGTCAGGCCCCGTCCGCGCTCGCCTCGAGGGCCTCACGAAGGCCGAGGCCGCCGTCGTACAGGGCACGGCCGACGATGCACCCAGCCGCCCCCGCCTCGGCCACGCGGCGGAGGTCGTCGGCGACGGCGATGCCCCCCGAGGCGACGACCGGGAGCGGCGTGGCGGCGATCATCTCGGAGAGAGCCGCCAGGTTCGGGCCGGAGAGCATCCCGTCGGTGGCGATGTCGGTGTACACGATTCCCGCCAGCGGCAGCGACTGGCTGCGACGGGCGACGTCGACGGCGAGGAGGGGGCTGGTGTCGGTCCAGCCGCGCACCGCCACGCGGCCGTCGCGGGCGTCGAGGCCGAGGACGATCCGCCCCGGCAGGGCTTCGGCCATCGCGGCGAGGAGGTCGGGATCCTCGATCGCCACGCTGCCGGCGACGAGGCGCGTCACGCCGGCGTCGGCGTAGGCACGCACGGTGTCGAGGGTGCGGATGCCGCCGCCGAGCTGGACCGGCACACCGGCCGCCCGCACCATCCGCCCCACGAGGTCGGCCTGCAGCGGGAGGCCGGCCTTCGCGCCGTCGAGATCGACCAGATGAAGCCGCCGCGCGCCCTGATCGACGAACCGTCGCACCTGGTCGACCGGATCGGAGGCGAAGACCGTCTCGCGATCGTAGTCGCCCTGGAGGAGGCGGACGCAGCGTCCGCCGCGGAGGTCGATGGCGGGCCACAGGTCCATGGACGGATTCTCCGGGGAAGCGTGGGTCAGGCGGACTCGACGAACGCGCGCAGGAGCCGCATCCCGGCCGCCTGGCTCTTCTCGGGATGGAACTGCGTGGCGAAGAGCCGGCCGCGCGCCACCGCCGAGCAGAAGGGGCCGCCGTAGTCGGTGCGCCCCGCGACGACGCCTTCGTCGCGGGGACGGGCGACGTAGGAGTGGACGAAGTAGTACCAATCGTCGGCGGGGCCGGCCCAGGCGCCGGCGGTAGGGGTCCAGGCGACGGTGTTCCAGCCCATGTGCGGCACCTTCGCGCCGTCGGGAAGGTCGAAGCGGGCGACGTCGCCGTCGAGGAGCCCGAGGCCGCGGTGCTCGCCCCCCTCCCAGCCGGTTTCGAAGAGCAGTTGCAGCCCCATGCAGATGCCGAAGAAGGGGCGGTCGGCCCGGACGTGCTCGACGATCGGCGCCACCAGCCCCCGGGCGTGGAGCTCGCGCATCGCGTCGCCGAAGGCCCCGACGCCGGGGAGCACGACCCGCGCCGCCTCGGCGACGCGCTGCGGGTCGTCGGTGATCGCGGCCTCCACGCCGATCCGCTCGAAGGCCTTCTGGACGCTGCGGAGGTTCCCGCTGCCGTAATCGATGATCGTGACCATGTGGGGAGTGTACGACGGCGGGGGCTCGGACCCCAGCCCGACGGCTCATCCCCCCGCCGGCACCGACGCGGCGTCGGCCGCCCCATCCGCCGGGGCCCCGCTCCCCGCCCTGTCGGGATAGACGACCAGCTCCATGCGGCGGTTGCGGGCCCGCCCCGCCGCCGTGGCGTTCGACACCACCGGATGATTCGGGCCATGGGCGACGACGAACAGCTGCTCCTTGGAAAGCGCCGTCCGCGAGACGAGGAACTCGAAGACGGCGCTGGCCCGCGCCACGGAAAGCTGATGCGGCGAACCCCAGGTGGCGTTCTGGAGCGGCTCGCTGTCGGTGTGCCCCTCGATGCCGACGAATTGGCCGGTGAACACCCGGTGCACCTCGCCGGCGGCCTGGGAGACGAGCGCCGTCCCCGCCGGAAGCAGCGCCGCGGTGCCCGGCTCGAAGAGCTTGTCGGCGGGCAGCTCGATGCGGACCACGTTGCCGTCGAGCCGCGCGGTGGCCCCGGGGATCGCCAGGTGCGTCATCCCCTCCTGCATCGACGACGCGCCGATCGCCGGTGCCGCCACGGCCCCCTCCGCGGGGCCCGCCGGCCGGGCCACCGCCCGCGCCTGCTGGAGCTGCGTCGACGTCGCCGCGAGCTGCTCGCGCAGCGCCGAAAGCTCGTCCTGCACCAGTTGCGTTTCCTGGCGGCTGCGGGCGAGCTGGGTCTCGAGCTGCTTGGGATCGGTGTTGGCGAAGGAGGGGAGGGCAGGCCCCGTGGGCACCGTCGCCGTGGGCAGCGAAAGCGATGGCGCCGCCGCTTGCGGCGCGAAGCTCACCGGCGTCGTCGTCGCCGGGCGGAAGGGGTTCTGCGTGCAGCCGCAGCAGAGGCCGGCGAGCAGCGCACCGGCCAGCCGGGCGATCGGGGGTCGCCCCCGCGGCGCTCGCGTCCGACCGTCGGCGGCTGGTGGGTGGGCCATGGGGCTCTCGCAGGACGGCGCGGACAAGGGATGCCGGGCGTCGGACGCGGACGGGGATGGGGGCGGGAAGGTAGATCGCGGAGGGACGGGGAACAAGCCCGCGTCGGCCGCCTCATCCCCCGCCGCCGACGTTCGCCCAGACGACGAGGAGGGCCAGGAGGAGGAGGGTGGCCAGGAGAACCAGGCGACGGGCCCCGTCCGGGAGGCGCGACCAGACGAAGAGCGACACTGCGGTGCCGATCACCACCGCCAGGAGCACCGCCGCCATCCGCCCCGGCTCCGCGAAACTCTCCCCCGTCAGGGACCAGGCCGTCCGCCAGCCCGCCACGACCAGGCCGACGCCGGCACAGAGGCTCGGCCCGAAGGGCAGTTCGCTTCCCCGTCCGCCGGCCATGTGCCAGACGCCGTGGACCAGACCGATCAGAACGCCGAGGAAGCACGCCAGGACGCAGGCCTGCCACCCCAGCCACGCCCCGGCCATCGCCATCAGCGTGACGTCGCCGAGCCCCATCGCCTCGCGGCCGAGCGCCAGGCTCCCGCCGGCCCGGGTGGCCCACACCAGCCCGCCCGCCACGACGGCGCCGGCGAGCGCCGACTCGAGCGCCGCGAAGCGCGTCCCCCCCATCCACCAGGCGAGCGACACGCCGACCAGACCGACGGCGAGCACCGCGAACCGGGCGGCGTCGACGCGCGGCGGAGCGTCCGAGGCCCCCGGCGCCGCCGCCGGGCCTTCGGTGACCACCGACGGGGTGCGCGTCTCCCCCTCCGTGCCGCCGCCGTCGGAATCGATGCCATCGGCCTCGACACCGTCGGCGAAGCGATCGGCCGGCCCGGTGGCGACCCACCACCAGACGAGGAACAGGCCTGCCGCCGCGGCGAGCGACCACGGGGATCCGGGCGACGTCGCGCGAAGCGTGGCCTCGAGCGGCCCGGCCCAGCCGAGGACGTCGGGCACCTCGACCGCGGCGGCGAACTGCCGCCCTTGGAGGGCCGCCACCGGCAGGAGGATCCCGGGCAGGGCCCACACCGCGGCGAGGCCGGCGAGGAAGCCACGCGTGGTGATCCAGTCGGGGATCACCCGGAAACGGAAGTCGATCCAGGTGGCCGCCGCGAGGAGCCAGAGCAGCGCGACGTGGGCGCACCAGCGGCAGGCATCGACCCAGGCCGCCCCTCCCACGGGGCCGTCGACGCCGACGGGGAGGAGCCCCCGGACACGCACCTCCCACCACCACAGCGCGACCGAGGCCAGCGCGAACGCGACGGCGATCGCGTGCGTCGGCCCCCGCGTCCCCCGAGCCGTGGCCGCATCGGGCCCCGCCGGCACCGCCATCGCGCCCCATTCCCGCTCGCAGTCGGCGAGCCACCCGCCGACGACGCGTTCGAGCAGCCAGCCGAGGAGCATCCCCACGCCCGCGGCCGTCGCCCACCCCACCGGCCCGGAGCCATCGAAGGGGATCATGCGCGCGGCCTCCCATCCTCGTCCGAGGGCGCCCCGGCCGCCGCCAGCCGGGAGAGGATCGCCTCGACGACGGCGTCGGGGGAGAGCGACGCGGTATCGACGGTGAGGGCGGCACACTCCCCGTAGAGCGGCGCGCGGCGTTCGAGGGCCGAATCGACCTCGGCGAGGGGATCGGCGCCGGTGAGCCCCGGCCGCCTCGTGGCGGTGGCGGGGTCGGCGGCGAGTCTGCGGCGGATGACGTCGGCCGGCGCCGTGAGCCACACCACGAGGCCCCCTTTGGCACCGAGCGCGGCCCGGTTGGAGTCGCGGAGCACGACGCCGCCGCCGGTGGAGAGGATGCAACGGTCGCGATCGAGGAGCCCGAGGAGCATCCGCTCCTCCTCGTCGCGGAAGGCGGGCTCGCCACGTTCCCGAACGAGCGTCGCGATCGACATCCCCACCACCGCCTCCAGTGCGTCGTCGGCGTCGTGCCAGGGACAACCCAGCCGGGCGGCGAGGCGGGCGGCCACCGTCGACTTGCCGGTGCCGCGGTAGCCGATGAGGGTCACGAGGGGCATGGGATCTCCGCGTCAGCCGGGGAGCTTCGCCGAGGCGGTGGCCCGCTTCAGCGCGTCGCGCATCACGGTCTCCGACGGATCGACGCCGTGCCACAGCCGGAACTGGATCGCCGCCTGTCTCACGAACATGTCGACCCCGGTGACGATCCGGCAGCCTGAGGCCCGCGCCTCCTTCACCAGGAGCGTGTTCTCCGGATTGTAGACGGTGTCGAAGACGGTCATGTAGGGGCGGAGATGCTCCTTCTCGAAGGGCGTCTCGTTCACCGCCGGGTGCATCCCGACCGGCGTGGCGTTGACGATGCAGTCGTAGGGAATCTTGTAGCGGGCCGTCCAGTCGATCGCCTTGCAGCCGACCTCGGCGGCGATCCGCTTGGCTCGCTCGACGGTCCGCGAGCAGACGGTGACGTCGATGCCGCGTTTCCGCAGCCCGAAGGCCACCGCCCGCGCGGCCCCGCCGGCCCCGAGGACCAGCGCCGTCTTCACGCTCGTGACGTCGACGAGCCCGGCGGTCCCCTGCGCGGAGAGGGCCGCCTCGAGGCTCTCCACCGACGCCGTCGCGTCGGTGTTGTGGGCGGCGATGGAATCGCCGTCGAAGGTGAGGGTGTTGGCGGCGCCGATCTTCTCCACCAGTTCGTCCTTCGCCGTCACGTGGCGGAGGACCGCCTCCTTGTGCGGGATCGTGACGCTCAGGCCCGAGAGCGGCCACCGCCCGGCCTCCCACAGGAACTCGTCGAGTTGCTCGGCGGGCACCCGGAAGGGGAGGTAGACCGCGTCGATCCCCGCGGCGGCCAGCGCCGCGTTGTGCACCACCGGCGAGAGGGAGTGGCCGACCGGATCGGCCACCACGCCGTAGATCCGCGTCGCCTTCCCCAGCGTGTCGTAACGGTAGACGTCGCGCATCACACGCCATCCCACCTGGCCCGGAGCGAGGAGACGGTCCTCGTTGAAGGTGGCGTAGGTGAAGGGGGCGCCGCAGCGCCCGGTGAGGACGCGCGTCGGCATGCCGATGTCCCCCATGCAGATGCCGATCGTCGGCACCTCGGCAGCGGCGACCATCTCCAGCATCCGCAGGTTGTCGCTGGGATGATTGGCCATCGTGGCGATTTTGACGACGTCGGCGTCGAGGTCGGCCAGCCGGCGCTGGAGGGTGCCGAGGTCGGCCGGGGTCTGGTGAAAGTCGTGGTGGCTGACGATCCGCTTGGTGGCCCCGTACCGCCGCACCGCCGGGGCGATGTCGTCCTCGAGGTCGACCCAGTCGGCCCCCTCGACGATCGCCGTGCGGAGGACGAGTTGGCGGGCCTCTTCGCTGCCCGCCCAATGACCGCCGTCGGAGGGACGCCGGCAGGTGGCGATGACGGGGCAGGGGCGGTCGCGGAGGAGCCGCTTCACCTGAACGTTGCCCTGGATGTAGTCGAGGCGCAGTTCGACCAGGCGGATGCCGTTGTCGGCCAGGAATTTGTGTTCCGCGATCACGTGCCGGTGCCGGCCGCGGGCGATCCCCACGCAGATCATGTCGAAGGTCCCGACGGGCGGGTTTCCGAAGGAGGATGGTTGGCGGAGGGGCTCACGTGCGACGGAATTGCCGGTCGAGCTCCTGACGCGAAAAAGTCAGCGAGGTCGGCCGGCCGTGCGGGCAGTGGTGCGATTCGGCGACGATCCTGCGGTCGCGGACCAGAGCGTCGACTTCCGCCTGCGACAGCGGATCGCCCGCCTTGATCGCCGCCTTGCAGGCCAGCCCGTGGAGGACCTCGTCGACGAGCATCGACGCCGGCGGGTCGGCGAGCGCGGCGATCCGCGTGGCGATCTCGTGGAGGAGGTCGGCGGCCGGGGCGTTCCCGGCCAGGACCGGCTTGGCGGTGACGATCACGGTGGCCCCGCCGAACGGCTCGACACGCAGGCCCGCCCGACCGAGTGCGTCGGCGTGGCCGGTGACCACCTCGAGCTCGGTGGCGTCGAGATCGACCCGCTCCGGAATCAGGAGCGGCTGCACCTCGACGGAGCCCGATTCGATCGCCGCCTTGAAGCGTTCGTAGAGCAGCCGCTCGTGGAGGGCGTGCTGGTCGATGACCTCGATCCCCTCACGCGACTCGACGACGATGTACCGCTCGTGCATCTGCACGGCACGCTCGGGCGCCGCGGAGGGGGAGGACGAGGCGGCGTCGTCGGCCTCCCAGCCGGGCAGTGTCGCCTCGCGCGGCGGCGCCAGCGGGGCCTGCGGCTTCCAGCCGGGAAGCGGCGCGGCGTTCGGGCCCGCGCCGAGCGGCGGGAAAGGACGCCGGTCCCCGCCGGTGGCCTGCCAGGCATCGGCGGAAACGCCGGGCCCCGCGTTCGAAGTCGCGCCCGCCGCGGCGGCGCCGAAGGCCGGGCCGGCGGGGCGCTCGAAGTGCTCTCCCGCCGGACGGGCCGGCGGCGTCAGCGGGGCGCGGAGATCCAACGTGAGGAACTTCGTCCGCAGGG